>JADFZC010000844.1 GCA_015232735.1 Oligoflexales bacterium
CTGATCACAGATTGCGGACATCAGATCAAATTTTTCTTCACTTTTGATTTATTTCAGTTTTAAAAAATATTTGGATTTTGACATTTGATGTGTCTTGGATTTTGTGCTGTAAAAAATGAAAATTTGTCATACCCCGAAATCTTATTGTCATTGCATTGAAATGGCCTTAAGCGGAACAATCCGCAAAAGGCTATCAATCCTCACATTAAATATCTGGTAGAATCCACCCCCTTTCTCCTCTTTAACCTGCAATTCATGAAATGATCTCCAACTCTGATAACGTATTCCCCCAAAGCACCCGAACAATTTGATGGTGTCCCATTTTTCTTGCCGTCATCCGAATCTGACAATTCAAAAAAATTATCCACAGCATTTCCACAAGTGCTGTCTTTATTCAAAAAATTCTCATAACTTTTTTTCATGAGCAGCATTTTAAAAAATGGCAAAGTTATATTGCCGTTCATCTCGATTCCTTTCATTAAAGTGTGTTCAAATTTTCCGCAACTTCGCGTGAGGGATTTGTTACAAAGGTTCAAATGTAAAATCCAATGACGAAATCAAAGTCATCCAATGACATCATCATTGACCTCGTTGGGAAATATGACGTAACGTAAGTCCTATCCATCGTGACATGGAGCCATGTCAAAGCTTTCAAAATCCCTTAATGACATTATATGTCACTTCAACAACTCAAAAGATAATGAGATTAAAATTCGTCCGGCAATTCACCTGAAAACCCTGGAGGATTCAAAATGGAAAATAACCCTACCTCACCGCAGCTTCGATTTGACCGGGGTACTATTGTCATTGACGAAAATCAGAATAACAGTCTCCTGTCATCCAAAATGGCTGTATGGGACGAGCGGATAGGCGCACTGCGCGCGCCGGCATATCGGCTTTTTGACCTGGAAAGATCCTTCGCCAAAAATAGCCTCCCAGTGTCTTTTGATTCCTCCATATCAATAGACAATAATACCAACGGCAAATGGAACAGGATCACCCTGAGACCGTACCAACAGGAGGCCCTGTCATCCTGGACAAAAAACGGTCACCGTGGAATTATCGTTCTTCCTACAGGAGCGGGCAAAACCCACCTTGCCCTTGCGGCAGCCTCTATCCTTTCCAAAAGAACGCTCTTTCTTGTTCCGACGCGGGTCCTTCTTGATCAATGGGCATCACAGATCAGTATGTTTTACAGCGGTGATATCGGACTCTATGGCGATGGGGAAAGAACGCTCCGCGATATCACTGTAGCAACATTTTCAAGTGCGCTGAGGAACATGCCTGAAATAGGCCGCCTGTTTGATCTTCTTGTTATCGACGAAGTCCACCATTTCGGTCAGGCTGTTCAGGACGAGCTGCTTGAGATGTGTTCGGCAGGGTTTCGTCTTGGGCTCACGGCAACGCCTTCCGCCGATATCAATATTGAAAAAAAATTGAATGAGCTTATAGGGCCTGAAATATACAAAAAGACCATATCCGATCTTTCCGGTACATTTCTCTCCCTTTTTGAGGACCGCTCCTTTTTTCTCTCCCTGACCCCGTCTGAATCCGCGGAATATGAACGCTGCATGAGGCTTTTCAAAACCGTTTCAAAACCTCTCCGCAGGGAAAACTCCTCGGCCTCCTGGGGCGAAATGATCCAGATAATGGGACGTTCACCCGAAGGCCTTGCCGCCCTGGCAGGATACAGGAGGGCAAAGGCGCTTGTCTCACTTACGCAGGAGAAATTCAAAACGCTTTTAAAGCTGATTGAAATGCACAGAGGATCGCGCATTCTGATCTTTACGGCTGACACTGCAACAGCATACCGCCTGTCCAGATTTCTTTTCATTCCCGCCCTCACAGCTGGCATAAAAAGAAAAGAGCGCGAGAATTATATCGATGCTTTCAAAAAAGGCGACATCACAGTCCTTATCTCATGCAAGGTTCTTAACGAGGGCATTGACGTCCCCTCGGCCGAGATCGCCATAATTCTCGGAGGAAGCAGCGGCACGCGCGAACATGTCCAGCGTATTGGACGCATACTTCGCCCCGATCCCGGAAAGATTGCTGTCGTATACGAGCTTGTCGCAAGCGGGACATTCGAGGTTGGCCAGTTTCGAAAAAGAAGGAGGGGACTTGATGATCCGAATGAATAGCAGCCAGATCTCAGAATTATTGTATGGCGGACATATGCCTGATCCG
>JADFZC010000845.1 GCA_015232735.1 Oligoflexales bacterium
CCCGAGGATATCGAAGTGCTGTTCAAAAAAGCCCCGGTCGGGATGCCGGTGCGCATTGTGCGGTGACAAGTTTTGGTGTCCTGCCTATAAGGGGCACAAACAGACCCAGAGCAATGGTGCCCAATATCCCCATGGTTGCGCCCATTCCGGCAAATTGTGCGCCGAACGGGGAATAGACAATAAGCCCGAATGCAATGGCCGATGGAAGCGCGACCAGCATTCCTGCCGCGCCTCCGCCAAGATCCCCCAAAAAATCTGAAATAGCGTACTTTGTCTGTATAGCCTTTATGCTGGTATTCATCAAGCTGCTCCAATCATCAAATTTTTCCTGACATGATATTTTACCATATAAGTGCAATCTTCAGCTTTCGTTCCCTCCAATATTTCTTAAGCCACATACTGACTTCATGGACTTTCCTCTCTTTGAAGGTGCTTTTATGGTGATTTTCACGGTAAAATATCTTTACTGTCTTATTATTGAAAATTTTTTTGGTGATTTGATGAAAACAAAGAAGATTGTAATTGTGTTTTTTGCTTTTGTTCTGATTTCTGCCGGATCAGCATTATTGACCATCCTTTTTCTGACAAGAGTCTTTGATATCAGCCTTGAAAAGGAAGGAACGCTTCGTATTGCTTTTGACAAGACTATTGAAATACCTGTAAAAACCACCTTCGACCTTCCTCTGGATGCTTCAATTCGCATCAAGGAGACAATTCCAGTCAAATTTTCGATGCCCTTGAAACTGGAACTGACTCAAAAGCAGCTCGGCTTGAAACAAATGGAAATACAGATGGATTCGGACGTGCAGATCGAAGGGAAAATAAGGGTCAAACAGGTAATCCCTTTCAATAGCGAAGTTATCACTTTTGGTGAGATCAAGGCTCCGGTCAGGGGGGATATTCCGATTGATACGTTGATTCCGGTTTCACAGATGATTCATATCAAACAGAAGATGCCGGTGAAAATAGAAGATTTTGCCATCCCATTCAATATCGATGTTCCAATCGATGCAAAGGTTCAGATCGATCAGAATGTAAGAGTCCGTGAACACCTGAAGATTCCATTGGATCACACATTTCCAGTTAAACTCAACAACTCTTTTCAAATTCCCATGAAGTTGAATTTTAAAAACTGGCTGAATGGAAAATAAGCGCTTGAAAAGACCATAAAAGATCTATGGTTTGTAATGGACTCCTTCGTGCTGTACTATCCATCATCGTCAGTGGGATGGCATACACATATTATTTGGAAAACGTCTTGCTGTATTCACTTGCTCCAGAAACCCCGAGGATATCGAGTTTGGCTGATTTTTCATCAAGGGCAAGATGGCAGAAACCTAAGGTATCGCCTGTATAGAGCGAATCCGCCGCCGGCTTGGAAACAGATCGCGGATTTGAACCGGTTCCGCAGACGACAAAGGTAATTCCATCCTGCTGGATTACCTCCTTGTCATGATCATGGCCGGAAAAGTAGAAATCCACACTGTACTGTTTCAATATGGGTTTCAGCTTATTGACAAGTTCCGCGGTATTCCCGTGCGATCCTGATGAATAGACCGGATAGTGGCCATATACGATTTTCCACGGCTTTGAGGCCGCCTTCAACCCTTTTGCTAGCCAATCATATTGAGTTTGATCCACCTTGATCGTATCCATGACAAATATGGAAGCGAACTCCGTTTCATAGGAGTAATAGCGCGACGGGAGTCTCCACTTTTGAGATGTTTTCGTGTAATCGACTTCAGCCTGAATCTTTCCCATATAGTCATGATTCCCGAGTGCAACATAGAAAGGAATATCGAACTGGCTATAAACATCCTCAAATCTCGATTTAAACTGAGAATCCTCCTGAGACGACACCCCTGAAGGGAAGTTGTCCCCCATATAGGCGATAAATCCGCACGGCTCAAGTTTGCAATACTTCAAAATCCCCTCTGCATTTTTCTTCTGATTGCTGTCGCCTTGTCCATTATCGCCGACAAATACAAAAGAGCGGGAGTTTTTTATCGTATTTCCGCCATCAACAGTGCTTGAAGCAGCGCTGGAAGCCGTGTTTGAAGCGCTGTCACCAGCTGCCGTATTGGCCGTCGCGCGGTTTCCATTGCCTATCGATGTCCCATTTTTCGAACCAGCCTCCGAATCCACGCTCGCTGTGGAATCTGAACCAGAAGTCTCCTCATCTGC
>JADFZC010000846.1 GCA_015232735.1 Oligoflexales bacterium
ATAGTTGAATATGATTTTTTCCAGAGCATCTATCTGTCCCAAAATAATGGGATCAAAATTTTTGCGGATATCGAGATAAAAGGTTATGCCCTTAGAAAAGCATGCCGGTATAATGTATACGCTGCAAGCCTCCAGGAAATCAGCTATCCTTATCGGCGTCAATTGGACTTTTTTTCTGCCGGCTGAGAGCTTCTGAAAATCGAGGAGTTGTGTCACGAGGCGGAAAAGCCGCATGGAATTTGAAAATGCAAGTTTTATCATCTGGTCTGCGGGATAGGTCTTAAGGGACTGTTCGAGCGAATTCAAAATCAATGTAAGGGGCGTTCTGAGTTCATGCGAAATATTCTGGAAAAAATGAGTCTTTTGCTGATCCATGTCGTGAAGCTTGGTATTGGTCATTTCAAGCTGTTCGACTTGGACTTGCAGCCTTTCTCCGAATCGCTTCAGTTCAATGCGCATTTTTTCAAGCGATCTGGACAAGGAACCTAGTTCATCTTCGGAGTTAAGTTCAATTTTTTCGCTGAAATCCCCGCCAGCTATGATCTGGCTGGCATTCTCCAACTTTTTAATTGGCGACAGGATTTGGTATTTCATGGCGAAAAAAAGAAAAAGTATCATGAGAGAGCCAAAAAAGGCATAGGATGTGACAAGTCTCAGCATCGCCATTTTGGCTCTTGAGTAAGCGGCATCAAGGGAGTAATCGACAATCAGGTGTCCTATGAAAATAGGCTTTTTTACAGTATCAGGTTTATTAAACCAGAGCGCAGCAATGATTCTTCTCTTATTGCCGCCTATATCCGTCAAAACAAGTTTTTCTGACGGATCTTCAGAATATGGTTTCAGCGGATTCTTAAGATCGTGCGCCTCTGCAGTTGGCTGCTTGTCTGCGACAGGTTTTATTGCCTTTTCTTGACGGCTGTATGTTTTGACTTTACTGCTTTCAGTCTTGAATCCCAAAAACACTGCTCCATCTGATGTGACAATCTGGGCTCTTATTACACTTGGAGACTGAAACAACCCAAGCAGCCCCGCGGTTGCGCCATTTATGTCCACATTCCACAGGGCGTATTCAAAAGTATCTATCGCATTGGCGGTCTGTATCGACTGGAATTCGCTTTCAATAAGTTCATTTTCAGTCATTTGCCAGCGTACTTCGATATAGTATCCTATTCCTGTCAGGACTGAAATAATTGCCGCAACGGTGAGGAGCATTTTGAATTGCAGCTTCATGAGACCTCCATAATAGCTGTCAATATGCAAAATTTTATCATGAAATCACAAAAGATATCAACAGTTCTCATTTTGCAGGCCTGAGACTTCACACCTCTTTTGAACGAGGCTTGATGAGAATCGGGAATTGCTGGAATTTCACTTGGTGAAAGTCGGTCTTTACTCTCTTATAGTTTCAGAAGGATGAACTTCAGGGGCTATTTAAAAGCAGTCAAACAATCTGAAGTGCTGCCCACATCTGAGGCCTTTTGCATCGTCCAGCATCCATCCGTGCCCTTGACATATTTTGCACAGAGAATCCCCTCGACCGGTTTTCTTCCTCCTGCCAGATTATAGTCCAAACGCCATTTGATGCGATAGGAAAGCGAGAACTCATCAGGCAGCTTTATTTCTTTTGGGATAACTGTATTGTAATTTCCCTCAGGAAAATAGACAGCCTTGAGACAACTGCTCGGATAACACGAGACAGACTGTTTGTCATCGCCCCAGGTGCCTGTGAGCTCCGGATATTTTTCAAAGACACTTTTATTGCTGCTATCGCGGATTTCAATTCCGCAGGCCTGACCCTGTTGTGTTGTTGAAAGTTTTTTGGCTGACAGATGTTTTAAAAATTTACAGCTCCAGGCGACCTTCATATCCGCCTCACAGATCTTTTCCTGTCCTTGCATTACAGCATTATTTACCTCCATTTTCGGCACATTTGAAGTTGATGCCACGCTGTCGGCTTTTAAAAGCGAGGAATTTCCACCATTTTTTCCTGCGAGATTACACCCGTTTAAAAAAACAACAGCCATCATGGGACCTAATTTAAATAACTCTTTAAAAATATTATATTTAGCCATCATCATGAGAAAACCCCCTTTTGTCAATAAATCTCAATCGGCTTCACTAAGCAAAATAAGTGCCAGATTGCTGAATACCTGAAAATCCGTGCAGACGCAAAAACGCAACAT
>JADFZC010000847.1 GCA_015232735.1 Oligoflexales bacterium
ACGGGACCGCCCAAACGGTCTTCCCGTATGGATACTATAGCCAGACCGGAAGGTCCGATATTTTACTGAAGGCCTGCGTAGAATATTCCAAACTTCGAGTAATCGACGACTCTCGAAAGGATCTCGCTGGTCATGTCGCAGACCATCGGGATCTTCCCGGGATTCGGGAAATGGTTCC
Organism: Oligoflexales bacterium; assembly: GCA_015232735.1. Next base: position 179 of record JADFZC010000847.1, read on the forward strand.
ATCTTGTTCCATAAATCGTGTTGTTTCCTGTGATGTGAAGATAGGCGGCATCCTGGTCTATCATGCTCTCTTCCACATGAGGGATCCTGTCGTAATTTGTTTCCTTGCTGGATGCTATCACCTTTGAAAAACCGTAGAGTTCCGCTTCCTTTTGCGCCAGATGCGCGAAATTTCCGGAATCCACGTAGAGCGCTTTTCTGGAGGGGGATCTGGCTATAAGGTTCATCGGAATGGCCGCAAACTGCATCCTGGCACCCCCGTGAACCCACAAAATCTTGTAGTTGCTGGGAAGCGAAACCAGTTCCTTGAACGAGACGGTGGCGTCGTTCAACACCTTTTCGAATTCCTTGACCCTGTGACTGATCTCGATAATGGATGCGCCCATTCCCTTGTAATCCAAAAATTCGTCTCTGACCTTTTCCATTACAGGTAGGGGCAGCATGGCCGGACCTGCACTAAAGTTATATACTCTTGTCATGATTTGACTCCAATTTGTTGTAAGTAAATTACAGTTTAGGTATCACAGGATACGAACATTTTTCCTTCCGTCAATGCTTTTTAAGACTCAAACGGGCGTGTTTGAGGGGGAATAGTGTATTATACTGAAATTATTGGATATTTATTGAAAAAAAATTAGGTGATACTTTCAGGGATATTTTTTGTTTTATACCAGGGATTCGCCCATGCTGAGCATTTCCTCGGGCAGTGTCGCCTCCGGGATATGTTTCCTGATAATGTCTCTTTCTTCCTTCATGGTCGTTTTGGTTCCGATCCTTGTACCGAGTTCAATCTCCATCTCCTTGGTGTATCCGCCGGTCTCCTTGACAGTTTTTCTCATCTCAAGCCATATATCCATCATCCGTGACATGTTTTCCAGGTTTTGGCGGAGCCTGTCCTGAAACTGCAGCGCTTTTATCAGGGGTTCAATGACACTTTTCAGGTCTTCGTGTTCCTGTGAGAGAGTCTTGAGCCCAAGCAGCAGATTCATTACCCTGTCTCCGCGCTCGCGTCCCTTCATGAGTTCTTTAAGATTTTCCTTGAACCTTTCGATGGCGTTTATACTGTTTTCAGAAAGTTTCGATATCCGCTCGGTATCCCTGAGAAGGATATCTATGGTTGTTGTTACATCCATGGTGGACTTCTCGGATTCGCGGATACACCAGTTCATCGAGGCATCCGTGAATTTGTGCAGATCTTCAACAAAGGCGTCACATCTAGTACTCATAGACCTCCCCCCTTAAGACAGCGGGATTCAATTTAATAAAAAAGTATCCTGAAATATCAGGATGCTACAACAGATCCTATGCAAGCTTCGCTTGCCAGGATACGTCCTTGGCGTTTTTGCGCCAAGGACTACCTGAAGTAAAGTATATCCGTCGGGTTTGCCCCGCCTTTCGGAGGTTCCTCCTTTAAAACAATGGTGTAGTAGATTTCCGTTTCCTCGATGGATGAGCACAGTTCGGCAATTTCCCGTGAAGTCTCTTCCAGTCTTGTCTCATCTTCAAAGAGTTTTCTGTTCAAAACCATATTCCAGGCGGCTTCAATGTGATCGAGTCTCTGGCATACGGCATCCTCAAACTGCATGCTGCTCAGCGATGGCAGGATTTTATCCCTTATTCCGGATTCAAGGGTGATAAGGCCCTCGAGCCTTTTTTGGATTCCCGCCAGTCCGAGCCTTTCCACTTTCAAGGTCTCATCCTCTTTTATGTCCTTAAGGCTTTCGGAATTTTCGCCAGATTCCAGTTTTGTCTGAATCTGATCGATAATATTGTCAACCTCCTTGTTTATGACCTCCTTCTGGTCTTCCATTCTAAATCCGCCGGCAAAATAGAGATCATGGAATCTGCGAAGAACGTCCTGCGCTGACCTTGATATGAAGGAGCAGGACAGATTGAATACCTCCTCGGTGCACTTCTGAGCCCTCATCAGCGCTTTTTCTTTCAATTCCAGGTATATGGTAAGAAAAAGGGAGTCAAATTCTTCCAACGAGCCTATAAATTTATCC
>JADFZC010000848.1 GCA_015232735.1 Oligoflexales bacterium
TTTTCTTAATTTTTAAAAATCGGGGAAAAATGCTGGATTGACATATCAGACGGCAATTCCTGTCACGGCTGGAAAATGTGCAAAGGTCTCCACTGGAGGTCATCTGTGCAGGTGACCCTGCTGCTGCATATCTTTTAATCTACGATTAACATTGATAATATCCATTTATTGGGGGAAAATATCAGTATGTTATTGTTAGTAAACGAAAATTTTGCTAATCGAGAAAAAAAAGCCAAAGCGTTCGAGCCATTTATTGGAATATTTTTTTGCAGTGGGTGACAGATTGGCTTGATCCGGGTGTTATAAAAAGCAGGGGAAAGATTGGATATCGAACTTCTTTATCGACGGTATGCCCCCATGGTCTACAGGAGATGCTTCGCTCTCCTGCAAAATGAAGAGAGGGCCAAGGAAGCAATGCAGGATGTCTTTTTAAGGATGGTTTCACGCCTTTCGGCAATCGATTTGAACGATGCCCCGTCGTCGCTTCTCTACATCACCGCCACAAGAATCTGTCTGAATATTTTGAGATCCTCCCGCCGTAGTCCTGAATGTTCCTGCGACGAAATCCTTATGAGTATCGTTGACGAGGGCGTAAGCGAGGAAAAGACGATCGCCCGCCTGTTTTCAGAAAAGATCCTGGGAAGAGAGATTGAGACCACGCAGGTCATGGCTGTGATGCACTTTGTTGACGGGATGACTTATGAGGAAATCGCCGGGGAGTTTAAACTCTCGGTCTCAGGTATAAGGAAACGTCTCCGCGTTTTCAAGGAGAGGGTCCAAATGGGGGAGGCGAACATATGAAAAAACCTGGACAGGACGATACAAGAATCCCCCTTATCTATCTGGAAAAATGGCTTTTGGATGAGCTTGACGAGTCTCGGAAAAATGGGCTTCTGAAAAGATATGGAAGGCAAAGGATCGAGGAGGAGCTTGAGATCCTTCGATCATCGAACAGGGAGATTGAAAAACGCTTTATTACCAGCGAGGCCATTTCGAAAATCCGGTCATATTCCCATGGAACAACAGATTCCTCAAAGCGCAAAGCGAACCTTAAGCCGGTTCTTTTTTCGATTTTGGCGGCTGCCGCTCTTGCCTTGACCATTTATCCCCTGGTGCTAGTCGAGGATGACGGGCAGCTCACAAGGATCAAAGGGGATGCGTCAGCATTTGTTATTTATAAAAAAGAGGGCGATAAGATTGTAAAACTGAAACCTGGCGATACCTGTTATGAGGGGGATCAGATCCAGATCACTTTTAGTAAGGGAGAGGAAAAGGAGATTCTGATTTTTTCAATCGATGGAAGGGGAAATTATACAGAGCACTTTTCAAAGAGCTATGCCCGGGAGAATAGCGCCGGCAAGAGAGAAACGGTTCGGCTGGACTATTCCTACAAGCTTGATGACGCGCCGCTCTTTGAAAGGTTCTACCTGATCCGTTCGGACAAAAAGATCGAACGTGATAAAATTCGATCTTTAGTATTGCAACTGGTCAAAGAAGGCGGGATAGAAAAAACTGAGACCCTTCCTCTTGAGGATAATCTGATGCAAAGCACGATTCTGCTGAAAAAGGGGAAAAGATGATCGCTTTCTCCCGCCTCATGTTCAAGATCGTATTCATCATCCTGCCCTTTGTGATAAATGAATTTCACGCCTCTGCCGGTGAACGATATGCTCTCATCGTTTCCAATAACGACGGTGGATCTGCGCGGGCTCGTCTGAGATACGCCAACCGCGATGCAAAGGTTTTTGCCGAGGCACTTCAATCCCTTGCGATTATTCCGAAAAAAAACCTTCACCTGGTCCAGAATGTGAAACGGGGTCAGCTTATAAAAGAGATTGAAAACCTGGTTTTCGACTCTGCCCCCGGTCAGGGCAAAACTGCCCAGTTCATATTCTACTATTCCGGCCATTCTGATGATGAGGGATTGCTTCTGGGCGAGGAACGTTTTCTCTATGCCGAACTGAAGCGCGAGCTGGAGCGCCTTCCCGCAAAGGCCAGAATTATCATACTTGACTCCTGTTCATCGGGGGCCCTTACCCTGACAAAAGGCGGGGAGAGGCAGAAGCCGTTTTTGAATGATGTTCCCTATCAGGCATCGGGCTATGCGATCATAACATCCAGTTCATTTGACGAATCATCCCAGGAGTCTGACCGCATGGGAGGCTCCTTCTTCACACA
>JADFZC010000849.1 GCA_015232735.1 Oligoflexales bacterium
CGGGCATAATAGGTCTCATCGATGTAATTTTGGAGAACAATGCAAAACAGATTCCCGGGGAAATAAAAAAGCAGCTTGGAAAGGTTTCAGAACTCTCCAAATCGCTCAAGATTCAGGTAAATACAATTTTGGACCTGGCGAAATCCCACAAGGGTGAACTAAGGCTGAAAAATCAGGTTGTATCGTTGGACCAGCTCAGGAGAGAAGCGGATATTCTGGCTGAAAGCCTTTGCCTTAAAAGCAGGGGTATGGTTTATGAATCAAAATTTGTTTCAAATGAAAGCGAAGTCCCTTTCATAGGCGACTATGAAAAATGCTTCACGATCATACGCAATCTTCTCAGCAATGCGTTCAAGTTTACGGATGACAGAAAAGAAAACAAGGTGACCCTGACTCTTGAAAGATCTGGAAATTCGCTTGTAATGGAAGTAAAGGACCAGGGGATTGGGATTCCCGAATCTTACAGGGAGAAAATATTTGATGAATTTGTTCAGGTCCAGGATGGGGCAGGCAGGGCATATGAAGGCAGCGGCCTTGGTCTTGCCATGGTTCGTGATCTTGTCAGACTTATGAATGGAAAAATCGAGCTTGAAACTGGAAAAGGCGAGGGCAGCCGTTTTAAAATAGTGATTCCCTCCCATCCGGAAGAAAGCCTGGATGCAGCTTCGTCCGGGGAAATTCAAATGGAGCTGGAGAGAAAGCATTCCTTCCATTCTGTCAAGGGAGGAGAAGGCGCTTCGCCAATGGATTCAGCTGTTCATAGCTCCGAGTCCAAAGACGAGGAGATATTGATTGTTGATGACAGCGAAATAAATTGTGAAATCATATCAGAGATACTTAAAAACGATGGTTTCAGGGTAAGTTATGAGCTGAGCGGGGCAAAGGGTCTCGATAGAATGAGAGCATGTCAGCCCAGACTGCTTCTTTTGGATATGATGATGCCAAAAGTGTCCGGGGAGGATGTACTTAACGCCATGAAGGAAGATAAGTCGCTCAGAAATATCCCGGTAATGGTAATAACAGCAAGGGCAAGCGAGGAGGACCGGATTCACGGCCTTTCCCTGGGCGCCGATGACTATCTGGCAAAGCCCATCATACCTGAAGAGCTCAGACTTAGAGTGCGAAATATTCTTGAACGCCAGCGCATCCTGAGATATGCCGAACAGATCGAAGGTCAAAGGCGCATAATCCAGCTTGGAGAGTTGTTTGGCGATCTGAGCCACGAAATAAAAAATATCCTGGCCTGCAGTTCCGGCTCCAAGGCACTAACCATCGAAGATATCAAATGCGTCATGAAATTATTGAGTCTTGGCGATCATGAACGGAGCCTGATGGCAGAATCATTTGCGATGCAGGAAGAAGAATATGATTGCGACCTGAACAGAGCATTCAAACTTGGCCTTGAAAAAAATGAAAAAAATTATGAGATTCTTAAGACAGTCAGGATTTTTCTGGCTCAGAGCGTGGTCAGCGACACAGATCTTGCCCTTTTGTGGGAAAGCATTAAGGGACTTTCCACTTCAGAACTTGTATTTTTTGAGACCCTTCTCAATATTATTTCAAGGTTTCAGGCGCTTGTGAAGGTGGCAGGCCGGACAACCGATCTGGCATTGAGTGTCCTTGCTCTGACTAGACAGAATTCGTCTGAAAAAGTGTCTCTCAAAGAGTGCATGAGACAGCTGGAAATTCTGGTTGGAGCAAGGTTAAGATCAAACCATGTTTCATGGAATCTGGAAATTGAGGATGTGATCCTGAATATTACAAGGTCAGAACTTCTGCAGATTCTTCTGAATCTTACGATAAATGCGCTGGATGCCATGGGGTCGATAAAAGATGATGAAAAATGGATCAAAATATATTCCCGAAAGGAAAGAAACTCTTCGGAGATCCGAATGACAAATGCCGGAAAGCCAATTCCGCCTGAACTTTCTGAAAAAGTGTTTGAAAGGGGATTCAGTACGAAAGGGGAAGCGGGGACAGGAATTGGGCTTCATGTATCCCGCAGACTTGCCAGACAGTCTGGCGGGGACCTTGTCTATGATGTTGAATCTGATCATCCTTGTTTTGTATTGAAACTGAACGCAGCTTCGACAATTGCAGCGTGATTTTTCATCAAGTCTGAGGAAACCTCGTCCTTCAGGGCGAGGTCCTTCAAGCTAACCAAAATCAGGAGAGG
>JADFZC010000850.1 GCA_015232735.1 Oligoflexales bacterium
GGGCTCCCCATCTTTCCCTATGATGGTATTGTTCAAATAGTTGCCGGTATAAAACTGCAAACCCGGCGCCGTGGTGAAAACCTCCATTCCCCTTCGGCTTGCGGGATCGTAAAGCCTTGCTGCAAGCGCAAGGTCGCCCCCGCCCGAGTCGAGAACAAAATTGTGATCGAATCCCTTGCTGCTGGAAAGAATGGGATCATCCAAGTCCAAAGCCTCCCCGATTGCCCTTGGCTGCCTGAAATCAAGCGCTGTCGATTCCAGGGATCTTATCTCACCGGTTGGAATATGCTCATCGTCTACGGCTGTATAGAAACCCGACTCTATCGAAATCTCATGTCCGAGAATATCGCCTTTGCCCCCTCCCGCAAGGTTGAAATAGGAATGGTGCGTCGGATTGAATATCGTAGGCTGATCTGTCGTTGCTAAATAATCTATGCGGATGGCATTGTCTTTTGTGAGGGTGAATGTAACCTTCACAGAGAGATTTCCAGGATATCCCTCCTCGCCGTCCGGGCTAAGGTAATTGAGTTCGACATATTCCCCTATAGGGCTCTTTCCGGTCGATGGGGTCCACAGAACCTTGTCAAATCCCCATCTGCCGCCATGGAGATGGTGCCTGCCGTGGTTCTGGGTCAGCTGATATTCCCTGCCGTCGATAGCAAACCTTCCTCCGGATATGCGGTTGGCGCACCTTCCTATCAACGTCCCGAAATGGTGGCTGTCCAGATCATATTTGTGGCTGTTGAAATCGTCAAAACCGTAGCCCAGAATCACATCGGAAAGCCGGCCTTTCGGATCCGGGACCAGAAGGGATATCAGAGTTCCACCGAAATTGGTGATGGAAGCGCTGATTCCCCTATAATTTTTCATTGTATAAAGGTTAAAGGTTGCCCCATCCCTAGTTCTGCCAAACTGCCTTATTTCCAAAATTCTCTCCCCGGTCAAATTCCGACCGTGCCAATTGAAGGTTAACCAGGAACCTGGCTAAAGGGTATACGAATCAAATAAAGAAAACAATTAGATTAAGAAGCCTACAGCACTAGCTGAACAATATTGTCTGGAATTCGTCAGATTGTCTTGCAAAGAAGCAGCCCATCCTGCCATGGCACAAACTTAATCCCCGATATATCGTAACTGCGCTCGGTCTGGCAGATACACCATTTGGGGACATCTGGATAATCGTCAGAAAACCAGGAAAACCCGGGACAGTCTTCAGGCCTCGGCGCCGTGTGGGACTTGATTTCGATTGCCGCAAGAGGCTTTTTGACATTGCGTGAGACGATGACATCGACCTCATGGCCATCCTTGTCACGCCAATAATGGAAACGCAGTCCAAGCTCGAAATAGTCATTGATGCGATGAAGCTCCTGTACTATGTAATTCTCGAACAGTCTCCTGTAACGGAAACTCGAAGGTTTCAGATCACTCTTCAATTCGCCGTTCAGGGCATTAAGGACACCGCAGTCAAAAAAGTAGAATTTTGGCGCCTGCAAAAGTTGTTTTTTTACTGAATGTGCCCATCCGGAAAGCTGCTTTGCAAGCATGGTATCAGTTAAAATCGAATAGTATTCGGCTGCAGTTTTCCCTGAAACGCCGCATTGTTGTCCCAATTTGGAAAAATTGACAGGTTCCCCATTCACCTGTGCAGCATAATCCAAAAACCGCGTAAAGCGGTCGATTCCCCTCACCAAAGACTCCTGCTGAATCTCTTCCCTCAAATAAGTCACTACATAACTGTCCAGCGTGGGAATTTCCAGTTCCGTTTCGAGATAGATCCCGGGCAAAGTGCCAAAGGTCAAGGCTCTGGCGAGATCGATTTCGCATTCGACAAAAGACAAAGGATGCAGATAACAGGTGATGGCTCTTCCGGCCAACAAATTCCCGCCGCCCCGCTTCAATTTACGCGCACTTGATCCTGTAAGGAGAAAGACGATCCTGCCCTTGTTTTCTTCAATCAGCAGATGGACTTCATCCAGGAGAAGTGGAAGCTTTTGAATTTCATCGATTGCAACTATCAGCGGTTTTGATATGGATTTGGCAAGCTCCCCCCGCATCTCCTCCACAAACAGTCCCGGATAGGCTGAATAACGATGAAAGGCCTTGCCCAAAAGGAGATCGATGTTCACTGTCTGCTCATATCCTGAAAGCACCGACTTGAGCAGGACGGTTTTTC
>JADFZC010000851.1 GCA_015232735.1 Oligoflexales bacterium
ATCAGGGGCTGATCATTCGGCCCATTTGTGTATGGCCAAACTGGCGTGAAATCTCGCCTACCACTTCTGCTCTGGCGTTGATTTTACCCCGGCGGCCGCTCACACCTGCACCGAAATTAAGGGAAATACTGTTCTTTTGGTGGAAAAATATGGCATCCGCGTTGAAAATAATGGGGAAAAGCCGACCTGGATTTATGTAGATAACAGGCCTCCCATAGCGGGATTAAGGGTATCAAGTTATTGCAATAAAAATTGATCCTACTGGGTTTCTGGGAGAAACCCAACATTTATGAGTATTGTATACCATTGTCACAGATCTGTATTTTTTGTACAACAAGTCTAATTAAGATTTATTTGCCGTTTAGCCATCTGTTCGCCAAACTGTTTGTAAGATGGTGCTCACGCAAAAACCCTACCCACGGGTCTGTAAAATGATGGGCAATGAAAGTTTTTATGACAAAAAGAAAAAAATCCCCCGTAAACGAGACTGGTGCTCCAGAGACAGCCAAGTCGGCAGTCCATGATGATATCGAAAACGCCGCCGATAAGAAGGAAACTTCAACTTCTCCAAGTACCGAAGCCACTTATCCGGTCGTGGGTATCGGCGCTTCTGCTGGAGGACTGGCAGCCTTCGAAGCTTTTTTTTCTGGAATGCCCTCCGATATGGAACCGGGCATGGCCTTTGTACTGGTGCAGCATCTTGCTCCGGACCACAAGAGTATCCTCACCGATATCATACGAAGATACACGCGCATGGAAGTTTTCGAGGTTGAGGACGGTATGCTGGTACGCCCCAATTGTGTCTACATCATCCCGCCAGGTCGCGACATGGCCCTTCTGGGCAACAGCCTCCAATTGACAACTCCTTCGAGCCCTCATGGTCAGAGGATGCCGATCGACTATTTCTTTCGTTCCCTGGGACATGACAGGCGTGAACAGGCTATTTGCATCGTGCTTTCCGGTACCGGCTGCGACGGTACTCAGGGCGTCAGGGCCATTAAGGGTGAAGGCGGCATGGTTATGGTCCAAAATCCCGAATCGACCGAATATGACGGCATGCCAAGAAGCGCACTCGCCTCGGGCCTCGTGGATTACGAGTTACCGCCAGCCCAGATGGCTTCTCAGCTTATCGCCTATGTTACCCACGCTTTCGGCAAGCGTCCGCGCGCCGCTACCGCTACCATTACCGCTACCGCGGCAGCGTGGGATAAAGAAGATAATGAACTGAAAAAGATTTTTATAATACTGCGCTCGGAAACCGGCTGTGATTTTTCCGGGTACAAACTAAACACCATTCGTCGCCGTATCGAAAGGCGCATGGCTGTTCATCAGATTGAAGGATTAGATCGATATGTCAAATATATACAAACAAATCGATTAGAGGTGGATGCGCTCTTTCGCGACCTTCTGATAGGGGTCACCAATTTTTTTCGCGACCCGGAGGTATTTAAATCTCTTTCGGAGCAAATTATCCCTAAACTTTTTGCCGGTAAAGATGCGGACGGAGCTATCCGTGTCTGGGCTCCCGGCTGCTCCACCGGTGAAGAAGCCTATTCACTAGCCATTCTTCTTGCCGAACATCAAGAGACGCTTAAACGAACTTTCAAAATACAGGTATTTGCAACCGATATCGATAGCCGGGCAATAGCCACAGCCAGAGCCGGCCTTTATCCGGCCAGTATTACCGCTGATGTTTCCCAGGAGCGACTTTCGCGTTTTTTCTCACCCGAACCCGGTAGTGACGCCTACCGCATCCATAAAACGATCCGTGACATGATGGTCTTTTCAGAGCAAAATGTCATCAAAGACCCGCCGTTTTCCAAGCTGGACCTCATCAGCTGCCGCAACCTGTTGATCTATATGAATACAGACCTGCAAAAAAAGCTAATTCCCCTCTTCCATTACTCACTAAATCCAGGGGGGGTTCTCATCCTTGGCACGTCAGAGACCGTGGGTGAATTTAATGATTTATTTGACGCTATTGATCGAAAATCAAAACTGTATCGCCGCAAAGAGGATTTGCAGCTAAGTGGACGCGCTGCCATGTCGAAATGTCTGCCCCCCTCCATGATAGCCGTGGACGGTGCATCCATACGGCCAGCTGCGGGCAGATTGACACCTGCGAAGAAAGTTTCTCTGCGCGAACTTACAGAGCAGGCATTCTTACAGCTG
>JADFZC010000852.1 GCA_015232735.1 Oligoflexales bacterium
ATGTCCGAAGCTTCCCTGCCGCCTTCAGAAAATTCAGGTGAATTTCTCCTTTCAAGCGCATCCTCGAGCGCATATTTTTCATCCGGATCGACTTCTTCTGTCTTTCCGTCATTGTTATCGTTGGAAGGACTGGTTTCGTTTCCGGAAGTATCAGAAATTTGAGCAAGTCCAAATAAGGGGGTTTCCATGGGGTTTGGCAGCGGTCCGTCGCCCGCATAATTTCTTTCACATGGATTTTTGATAAACTCCACCTTGTCAAAAGGGGTATAGGGACGGATAAGACGGTTATGATAAAGGACGCTCCAGTCAATATCAAGGCCATGTGCAAAGGCCAAAGCCAAAAGTGCATTGAGTTCCTGGGAACCATCCTCATCCTGCAGGACCGGATAGCAGGTGTTTCTGTTGATGATTTGGGAAACGATCCCACTCAAAATCCTGCCGGGCCCTGCCTCAATCATATAATCGACTTTTGCGCAAAATCTGGAAACCGCGTTCACAAAATCGACCGGATATATAATCTGCCTGCAAAAATGGTCCAATAGGTTGATTCCGGCCTCTGCTTCAAGCCCCTGGGCGCTGCTGACCACTTGGACGGAAAGGTTTTCGACAGTCCTGTCGATATAGTCGGATTTGGCAAGAATCCTGGCCCCCTCCTCCACCAGTTTGCTGTGAAACGCAGTGGCTACAGGGAGTCTTACCGTGCGGTATTTTTGCAGGGACGCCCTTTTTTCAATCTCGTCGATTCCCTCCGAGCTCCCGGAAAACACGATCTGTGCCGGGCTGTTTATATTGGCTATAACAGCATACTCTTTAAGATCTGCAGTAAGTCCGTAGGCCTCTGCAAGAGTGCAGGATACGCTGAGCATGGCACCAGCCTGTTTTTCAGAAGCCGCCTGCAGCGCGCTTCCACGGTCTATGGCCAGGCGGAAGAGTTCCTCGGCAGTCATGGCCGATGCCGCATAGAACGCCGTGAGTTCGCCAAGGCTATGTCCGCAGACAACTTTGGGAGTGATGCCAAGACGCTTGAGAAATTCAATTGAAATTGTTGAAGCCAGGCAGACTGCGGCGCTTGTGACATCGGCCTGCTCCAGCCTGCGATTCCACTCAAGAATCTCCTCCTCGTCCCTGGCCCGATCGATGGGACGGAAAATCAGGCTGGAAAGTTTTACACCATAGCGGCGCATATAGAGTTCATCCATCAGGTTTACAAGATCCATGGCCCATTCATGGCGTACCGCCAGTCTTTCAGCCATTTTTAGAAACTGGGATCCCTGCCCAGGAATCAAAATTCCAAAATTGACCGGCATGGATTCCCCGATAGCAAGAGCGGCAAACCGGTTTTCGGACTGGTAAAATGAGGGGGAAGATTCCTCATGCTTTTTTATTGTATCTCGAATCCATTTTGCACGTTCCAGCAGCGAATGGGTGCTATGAGCTACAATGGCTGCCCTGAACATCTGGTTTTTTTCGATGGTCCTGCATGAATCGAAAGCGAGGTCGCTGAGATCTCCAATGCTCATATGCCTCGCTTCATGGATGAGTGCCTTAAGTTTCTTAAGCATGTCCTCTCGGTCCGAAGCCGTCAGGACTATGAGTTCGCTCTTCTGGGACGAAGCAAGCAGAAGTTCCTCCCTGATCGTTGGTTCAACACCATGAGGCGCCCTATCAGTGGATGAGAGCGTCACATGCACGTTTATTCCCCCAAAACCCATGGATGAAACCCCGGCACGCATAATCCCGGTCTTTTCGCAGATCTCGCCGCTTCTTATGGGGTAGAGCGATTTGCCCTCATCCTTGCCAAACAGTTCATGCGGGAATTCACAGCCGGCAAGAGGCGGCCTTACCTTGCGGTGGAGAGCTACAACGCTCTTGATCATGCCTATTATTCCGGAAGCGGATTTGGTATGACCAACGTTCGATTTGACAGATGTAAGTCCGATCTGGCGGGGGCCAGTGCCTTCGCCTTGTTTGATAACCTCTTTTATCCCCTCGATCTCGGCAACGTCGCCAACCGTCGTCGCTGTTCCGTGTCCCTCTATGAAATCAATGGATGAAATAGGATAACCGGCGCGTTCATAGGCTCTGCCGAGCGCTCTTGCCTGGCTGTTATAGTTGGGCGCGAATATTCCCCCGGTGCTTCCATCTGAGGATATCCCCCATCCGTTAAGGGTC
>JADFZC010000853.1 GCA_015232735.1 Oligoflexales bacterium
CCCGGTTGCCGATCGTCGATCCCGCTCCTGATCCCGATTTTTATTGAGAACTTACGTTTGTCAGGAACGGAATCGGCAACCGGGAAGCGAGAACTCGGGGTCCGGGCATCGGCTTATCGGGCTGCCAGACGTTTTTGAGAAGTTACTGTATTTTTGGTAAGGCTTTATAATTACTGCTAATTTTGTTCGGGTGCTAAAAAAAATTTACCTTCCATGATAAAATATATCTTATCAATCTGTCCACTTAAGCTCCTTAAGTCTAATAAATGGAGTTAATTTTTATGGCAAGCTATAATGATGAAATTAATTCGGAACTTATTGATACATTTATCGGCGAGGCAACTGAGATGCTCGATATTATGGAATCGGAATTGTTGTCCTCATCTGTTTTGAATATCGAACTTATAAATAAGATGTTCAGACCCATTCATACACTGAAAGGGATCTCGGGTTCTTTCGGTTTTGAGACGATAACCAGGCTTACACATAGTGCCGAAGCTCTTTTAACCTATTTGAGAAACGAGCAGGTTGAAATAAACAAGGAGAAATATCTCTCTATTTTTTTAAGGACGTTTGATCTCGTCAGGGATATTCTCTGCCAGATTTCAAGCATGAAAAATGACGATGGTTTTGACATGGAGGTATCACAGCTTGTTGAAGACTGTGATTCGATTCTCAATGGAATCAAAGGCAAGGATAATTCGGGAAATCTGAAGCCGGCAAAAAAAATGGATGACCTTCCAGTCGATGCCAATGTTGAGAAGTCTGAGAAAGAAGGTCCCGCTGAAAAACAGGATGAGCAGTTCAGGATAGAGATTACTCCGGACTTGATAGATGCTTTCAAGTCGGAATCCAGGGAAACCATCAATTCTGCTGAACAATATCTTCTGGCTCTGCTTTCCAGTCCGGACGATATGGAACTTATCGAAAATACATTCAGGGATATTCACAGTTTCAAGGGTAATTGCGGCATTTTCGGGTTGAGGGATCTTGAAAAATTGAGCCATAAGATAGAAACCTGTCTTGATAAAATAAGGCAGGGTGAAAGAGTGAGAAAGATTGAAATATTTGAATTCACGATCAGGATGATAGATGTCATCAGAAACAGGCTTTCAGGCTATTCCGCAACTGAGTCAAAAGAGATTGAGGGTCTTGACAATTATCTCAGAACCCTGGATTTTCTGAGTTTTGACTATACAAAGATCGGTCCTCGGGGAATAGTGGTTTTTGACGATCCGTTTTACACCCAGAGTACAGATGTCATGTCTACCGGTGTCATGGCCGCCGCCGGCGATGGCTATGAAAATGGCGGGGACAAAAACGGAGGCGATCATGGGAACGGTACGGCCACGGCGGATAATAGAAGATCAAGGAATGAAAACCAATACGGCAAGACGCACCTCCACCAGTTTTTGCAGCAGGATATCAGGGTCAGCACCCAAAAACTCGACAAATTGAACAATCTGATGGGAGAACTTGTTACGGCCAAGACCATGCTGCTGACGAATCTTGCCAGGATTCCCAAGGAACAATATGAGTATCTGGACAAGGCAATCAGTTTTCTCGGGAAAACAATAAACGACATCCAGGATGTGTCTGTCGATATCAGGATGACGCCCATTTCCAGCCTCTTCAAGAAGATTATCCGTATAGTTCACGATCTGTCGCGAAAATCAGGCAAAAATATCAATCTGGAGTTTTTTGGAGAGGAGACGGAAATAGACAAGACGTTGATAGAAAAGCTCAGCGATCCGCTCGTGCATATGATCCGAAATTCAATAGACCACGGCATAGAGAGCGTTCAGGCCCGACGGGAACGCGGGAAGTCGGATCATGGAACCATTACGCTTGGTGCGAAACAGGAGGGCGGTGAAATATGGCTGACGGTCGAGGATGACGGCAATGGTCTCGATCGGGAGAAAATCCTCAGCAAGGCAAGATCGCTTGGACTCATCGATGGTGACGGCAGCGATTTGAAAGACAGCGAAGTCTTCCAGTTCATATATCATGCCGGTTTTTCAACTGCGGACAGGGTGACGGACGTATCCGGAAGAGGGGTGGGAATGGATGTCGTCGCACACAATATCAGGCTTCTCAGGGGAAGTATTGATATTCGGAGCGTGAGGGAAAAAGGAACGAAATTCATTTTAAGGGTGCCTCTCACATTGGC
>JADFZC010000854.1 GCA_015232735.1 Oligoflexales bacterium
AGAGCGCAAAATCCATTTCCGTCAATGTCAGGGTTTTGCAGGAAATCGCTCTGCTCTTGGCGGTCAGAACAGCCCTGATGAGTATATTCTCCAATTCTCTCACATTGCCGGGCCAGCCGTAACCGGCCAGCATTTTTTCCGCATTACGGGTCAGGGCAATGGAACCCGTTCCAAAACGTCTTTGGAACTGATTTATGAAAAAATGGATAAGAATTCCTATGTCCTCCTTTCTCTCCCTGATAGGAGGTACATGGATGGGATACACGCTGAGCCTGTGAAAAAGATCAAGTCTAAACCTCCCATGCCGCTCCTCTTCCTCCAGGTTTCTGTTTGTCGCAGCAATAAGCCTGACATCGACCTTCGCTACATTATCGGATCCGACCTTCTGAATCTCTCCCTCCTGCAGAACGCGAAGCAGCTTTGCCTGAATGGTCAGCGGGAGTTCGCCGATCTCGTCGAGAAACAGGGTGCCCCCGTCGGCCAGCTGAAACTTTCCCATACGGTCGTTCACTGCGCCCGTGAAGGCTCCCTTCACATGCCCAAACAGCTCGCTTTCAGCGAGATTTTCAGGCAGGGCGGCACAGTTTACATGAACAAGCGGCTTTCTGGCTCTTGAGCTGTGTTTATGGATAAGCCTTGCGATGATCTCCTTGCCGACCCCGGTTTCCCCGGTGACAAGTATGGAAAGATTTGATCCGGCTACAATGTCAATATGTTTTTTGATTTCGTGAACGGCAGGAGATCCTCCAATGAACTCAATTTCCCTTTCCTTGTTGGTTTCTGCGACATAGCTTGAGGAAAAATTTTTTTCAATCTGAGCCATCGATTCCAGTTTATTTACCAAGAGAGAAATCTGGAGCGTGGCTCCGGCCAGTGCCGCGACAGTCTTCAGCCATTGCTTTTCGATTCCGTCGAATTGGAACGGCTTTAAGGCATCCACCGTCAAAACCCCGATGATAGCCCCTTCCACCTCGAGAGGAGCTCCGAGACATGAATGGACGTTAAGACCTGTCGCCTGATCATAGACAATCAGGCCGTCAAAGGGATCGGGCAGTTCGCAATCGTGTCTGAAAACAACGGGACCGGATGATTTCAAGATTATGTTCAGCCGCGGATGTTCAGACACATGAAACTTCATATTCTCAACAATCGGTTCCAACCCGAGAGAAGCAACTGATTTAAGATAACCGTCTTCAAGGATCATCAGGCAGGCGGCGTCACAGGGCAGTGCGCCGGTGATGATTCTCAACAGCCTCTGACAGCGATCGCTTGAGTTGATCGCTTCGGTGAGGTTGAGTGCAAGTTCCAGGATTCCGGTTTCAGTTTGCATGTTATATATTTTACAACATTGTTATTATTAGCACAACACTTAATGTTATATTTTTAACAACCCAAATTTATAACAATTTAATTTTATTACCATTTTTAATTGGCATGAATCTTGATTCAATAGCATCGGAAGACAGATCATCCGACCGGATGAATGTAGACAGTAAAAGAGACTTTTTTCAAAAAAAATATCAGGGAGCAGTCATGGATGTAACACAAAAATTGATGAACGAACATAAACTCATAATTGAATATCTTCATTTTATTCAGACAATTGTCAGACTGGAAGACACAAGCAGACGGGACAGGTTCATTGAGCAATATGGCAACAGGATAACAGATTTTATACAAAATTTTGCAGATAAATACCATCATGCGAAAGAGGAAAACATCCTTTTCAGATACATGAGCGCGCCTCATGTTCTGACCCACTGCAATCCACTGCAGCAGATGCTCAGCGAACATTCGCAGGGCAGAGAGTTTGTGGCAGGCATGAGCCGGTCTTTGAATGAAAAGAATTTTCCTCTCTTTTGCGAGAATGCGCTGGCCTATGCGATACTTCTCAATGAACATATTTTTAAAGAGGATAACGTGCTGTATCCTATGGCTGAAAATGGATTAACTCCCACTGAAAAAAAATCCGTAAACGAAGAATATGAAATGATTGAAATGAAATTTAATGAGAAATATGATCTGAGTGCATTTTATAAAGAGATGCTTCAGGGACTAAAAAACATGCTGCCAAAATAGGGGGTTCATATGGAAAAATCTAAAAAGTTCACACTCCAGGATGTCACGGATTATCAGAAAAAGGGATATTTGAAACAGATGGGATATGGCT
>JADFZC010000855.1 GCA_015232735.1 Oligoflexales bacterium
TCGAGCAGTGGTGGGGAGGATTCCACGCCGAGGTGAAAATTGACGAGGATTCAAAGGACTGGTACCTGAAGTTCGAGTATCCATGCGAGATATACAAAATATGGGACGCAACTGTTTTTTCCAGAAATGGAAATAAATACCTGATAAAGGGACCCGGGGAGCCAAAGAGCGGTTTCGGATTTCTTGCCAAAGGGTGCATGGGATGGGAAAAACCCGCGGGCATACGATTTTTCCCGCCCGACCAGGCTGGGGATGGAAACCTTCCCATTTTCAACAATGCTCCAAGCGGAAGCGTTGTCGCGCTCAACGGATGGCTCAAAATCGTTAATAACCGCCTGTCGAACCAGAGGGGGGAACCTATCCAGCTGAGAGGCGTCAGTACCCATGGCCTTCAGTGGTGGCAGGGAAGATTCGCAAACCACGAGGTTGTCAAGTGGGTCAAGAACGATTGGAATGTCAAGGTTTTCAGGGCTGCGATGTATACGAGAGAGGGCGGATACATCGACGACAGGGGCGTGAAATACAAAGTGGAGGAAGTTATAAAAGCCGCGATAGCCGAGGGGGTTTACGTAATCGTCGACTGGCATATCCTATCCGACTACAATCCGCTCTGGCACGTGGGCGAGGCAAAGGAATTCTTCAGGGACATCTCGTCAAGGTATGGCAAAAACCCGAATATCATCTATGAAATCTGCAACGAGCCCAACAAGGATGCCGGCTGGAACAATGCGATCCGGCCCTATGCGGAGCAGGTTATTCCGGTTATCAGGCAGAACGATCCAAACAACATTATCGTCGTTGGGACCCCGAACTGGAGCTCCAATCTCTACGAGCCGGCCGACAATCCTCTAAAAGGGCCTGGTTTCCATAACATTATGTACTCCTTTCACCTGTACGCAGGATCACACGATACGGCCAATCTTGACTGGATTCAAAATGTCATCGACAGGGGTATCCCGGTATTTGTCACCGAGTGGGGTGTAAGCAAGGCCGATGGTTCGAACGGGATCTATCTCGAAAGCTCAAAAAGGTTTCTTGATTTTCTTGACGGCAAAAAGATCAGCTGGGTTTCCTGGTCGCTGTCCGACTCAGACGAATCATCCGCACTTCTGAACCCCGGTGCCCATACCTACGGGTGGTGGAGAGGTTACAACCTGACCGAAGCAGGGCATTTCATCAAGTCGCGGCTCTGGAAAAAATAGTGTGTTTTATTTTGCAAGCACCGATCCGTAATCTGAAATGGGAAGTCTGGGGAGATACCTGCCAAAGCCCTCGCGGGTAAGGACTTTCCCGTTTTCAAAGGCGACCTCCCCTCTCAGGATGACGATCTCACTTCCTCCTGTGACTTCCCAGTTTTCCCAAACCGATATGTCGGTGTTCATTCGATGGGTTTTGGCCGATATCCTTTTCTTCTGATTTGGATTCCAGATGACAAGATCGGCGTCCGCCCCTTTTACGATCGCACCTTTCCTGGGATAAAGGCCAAAAATCCTGGCGGGATTTGTGGAGCTCACGGCTACAAACTGTTCGATGGATATCCTGTTTTTCAAAACCCCTTCCGAAAACAAAATTTCCATGCGATGCTCAACCCCAGGGGCGCCGTTGGGCATCTTGGTAATATCGTCTTTCCCCAGGTTTTTCTGTTTCATGGTGAAGGGACAGTGGTCCGTGGCGACAACGTCAACGAAACCCGACCCGATTTCCTGCCAGAGGATATCCCTGTCCTCCCTGCTTCTGAGCGGCGGGCTCATTACATACTTCGAGATTTCCTCGAAGGAACCCGCCGAATACAGGGATTCATCCAGCGTAAGGTACTGGGGACAGGTTTCCCCGAAAATGAGGTGTCCATCCGACCGCGCCCTGTGAACCAGCCTGATCGTTTCTCCGCATGAAATGTGTACAATGTATACGGGACAATTTTCAGATTCGGCCATTTGAACAAGCTCTCTTGCGGCTTCGATCTCAACCTGTGCCGGATGAATGAGAGGATGACTGGACACTCCAAGTTTTCCCGCCTTTCTCAGCTTTTCGATCTCTTCCCTGATCTTTTGACCCAGCTCCGCATGTGTCGTGACAAGGCCGCCATGCCCCGACACGGCTTTCAAAACTTTCCGCAGTTGTCCATTTTGCAGCATCATGCCGTCATATGCCATAAACGTCTTGAATGA
>JADFZC010000856.1 GCA_015232735.1 Oligoflexales bacterium
GAAAAAAGTATCAGAAAGTGGCTGAAAAGAACCCCCTTCAGTGACATCAGACCTTTTTTGACAATGTAAAATGACGCCCACAGCCAGGCGATCAAAAACGGAATCGTGATGGGAAAAAGTTTATAAAAATGAAGTCCATAGAGAGCGGAAAAAAGAGTTGGGATCCTGTTTATCATCCAAATGATTGAAAAATCGGCCTGGTTTGGGTAGGCTTCGAAAAATCGGGCGCCGATATGCCGAATGGCCAACAAAATCAGGGCTGAGAGGAGGAAATCCCCGAAGTGGTAAAGAAGCTCCCTCCTGCTGGTTCTTTTCCTGAACAAAGGGAGGAGTTTCAAAGCGAAAGCAGGGCATATAAACATCTCCGAGAACATGAAACTGCAAAGCATAAAGGCCGTTCTCATCATGAAGGGAGCTTTGAGGGCGAAACTCAGAAAGAGCGCACCCAGGATGTAGACCATGTCAGTCGGCCAGTAGAGGACTTCATAAATGCAGGGGTAAAGGGAGATGACAACAAGCATCAGATAGAAGTAACTCTTTTCCTCTTTTGAAGTCAGAGTGACCTTGATGCCTGTCTCCTCAAGGAAATATCTGATGATTTTTAAAAGGGCGACGGCATGAAGAGCTGCAAAAAGATAGAGAAAACCCCAATTTTGAAATTTTGAAAAAATGTAATTGAAGCAAAGCCATACCGTTAATCCATGAAGTGGAATTCTGGAAAAGAAGCGTTTCAGATCCAACAAAGCAAGTCCCTCAGGGGAACTTATTTTTGCCAGATAGTGATAATCATCGGTAGACCATGTGAAATGCACGAAAAAGGTCATTATGAAGTAGACAAGGGATATGGCTACGGAAAGGGTGAAAATCTCTCTCCAGTTTTCCAGTCCGTTAAATTTGAACGGTTTTTTCATGATAATATGGCCTTATATTGATACAACACATGGGAAATACATAGGAATATCAATAGCCAGTTACCGTTGGGGAGTCAAGCTTTTATAAGAAGGCTTCAAAACGGGTTGATGATCCGTCGTGAAATTGGTCTTGCTGAAAACAGTAGTCATAAGATCTTTTCCAGCAATGTCACTAGTTTCAGTAATGTCTTCAAGATGATCGGAAAAATCGTCGTTGATGAAGACATCATCACGAGCAGTATAAACTGTAAAGATACCCTGTTTTATGTATGTAAGAATGGATTTGATATCCCGGGTTGCTCTGAATTGGACCCAATTGGTAAGACCATGATCCCTTATTTGAATCTAACAGGTGGAAAGCCTGCTGCAACGGATTATACTGGATACCCATAGTCGCCTGACCAACATTTTGGATACCCACATATTATGCGGCCTTTATTAGATGGGCAACCTGGATAGGACTAAGCGCTTGCTCAATAACTCAATCCCACCCCGTAATCACCTTTGCCGGTAAAGTCCGAAATGGCATTCGGTACATTTATGGAAGTGGTTGGGTTTGGATCATACAGTGTGCTTGCCGCCGGCAGCCCTGTGGCCAGATCGGCACAAGCAGCTGGTACTGTCGCAGAGCCGCTGGAATCCATGGCCTTTACCTCAGCCAAGGTCACGTTTGACTTGAAGCAGTAATACCCCCCATCAGTGACTGTCGTTGAACCGACTGATCCCTGTTTGACCTGAAAAAGAAAATATTTTCCATCCCCGGCCGCATATCCGTATGCACCAATGGATGTTCCCATTGTACCGCCTGTCTTGGTTAATTTGAGGGTAAAAAGGTGGGTTTCAATATTGCCGCTAAGGTAGAGGCGTACCGAATAACTGTTGTTCGAACCATAATCGACCCAATACGTTGAGTTCAATTTCAATGTTTTTGGAACAACACTTTGCATAAAAATGCCAATTCTGCTGTCATTATTCTTTACTTTTCAAATCCTTCAAAACCGGCGCAAGACCTGCTTCCCCGGAAAAATCCTCTGCCCTGATGAATATTGGATTTACCACAAATCTCCCGGTCTTATCTATGTATCCAAATTTCCTTTCCACACGTACGCGCGCAAGGCCGCTTTCCCTTTCAAAAAACCAGACTTCATCAAAATTAGGTTCAATGACAACCTTTCCTGTTTTATCAACAAAGCCCCATTTTTTGCCTGTTCTTGCCGACGCAAGACCAGTCTCCCCCTTCGGGTAGGACAGCT
>JADFZC010000857.1 GCA_015232735.1 Oligoflexales bacterium
TATGGCCGCATCGGTCTGGATCATGTCGGGATAAACCATTCCCTCCAATGACAAGTCCCTCTTGACCTTGCTTACAATCCCTTTGGTTACGGTGTGTTTAAGCGCGAACGGGCTGCCGATGATAAAAACCATCTCGCCTATTTCGACTTCGGGATGAGGCGGCAAAATCGCCGGGACGCACGGACCGCCTTTGGCAAATTGCAGAAGTGCAAGATCCTGCGCGGGATCATTTGCTATTATTGAAGCTTTAAAGGTATTCGACCAGCCCCCTTCCCAGAATGAAACCTCAACCGTGTCAAAATCCGCGATGACATGGCTGTTTGTCACCACATGGCACTGCTCAGACACTATAACGCCGGCCCCGATATTCTGCGCAGAGGTCGCGCCACCCATATACGCTTTTACGTTTACTACGGAAAAACGGATCGCCGCTATCGCTTCCTTCTGCCTCTCCTGCAAGGTGAGAAGGATCGAGGGCTGAACAGGGGGCTGAGGTGAGGGTGCCTCTATAAATTGCGAAAAAGCCTGTGTGCCTGAAATGGCGGACAAAAGGGCAGTCACCCTGTATATATTATACAATCTGGCTTTTTCAAAAAACATTATCAATAAACCCTGACTTTTTCTCCAAAATCAACGATTAATCCTCTGAGGCCTGCTGGCAACAAGCTGGTTTTCCTTGTATAGCCTCACCACATGATATAAATGTCCGAACACCCCGCCATAAATTGATATATTTTCAGACATCATCAAAAATTTGCAATTTTGATCAACATTCCCAGCAATGACGGCGCTTACGCGCCTGCCAATAAGCATACGGCATGCCTCTGTCGGATCGCTTCCAAAATTATTTTGAACAGCTTCAAAATCACCGTTTGTGGGATCATATATCAGTATGAACGGAGAGAGTTCAAATGTAGGGTAAACCTGATCGAAAAGACTTGGGCCGTATGAGCCTATCGCTATCTTCTTGTATGCAAACTCGCCCTGAAGCGCCACCTGCTTTAAATTTCCATTTTTTGACTGCAGAACCGGTTTTGGCGGATAAATTGTAATATATAGATGTTTATTGAGGCGGATGATGTCAAGCACGGCCCCATTGGCCTCGTCGGCGGCATCCTTAAATACTGTAAGGGTTTTAAGGGGCACGTTATTCACTGACAAGATAACATCCTCGACCTGAACCCCGGCCTTATCAGCAGGTGAATCCTTTGTTACAGCCTCAACAACCATTCCCCCCTGACCGGGAGTAAGTCCCAGTTCCTTGGCCTCTTTCCTTGTCAAAGGTTCAAGGGTCATTCCAACCCAGCTGGCTTCAACTTCGACAGTGGCACCAGGCAAAAATGTCGGCTGGGGTTTCACCACAGAAAGCGGCCTTGCGATCAGAGGAATCTTTACGGTCATCACCTGGCTCTGCCTTAAAAAGGCAAGCTCGATCTTATCCCGCACCTTTTTTGTATTCACATAGTTTTGCAGGTCCGAAGGTGTGTTGACCCTGTGGCCATCGACAGCGGTAATAACGTCCCCCTGCTGAAGGCCTGCGTCCAGGGCGGGTGATTCTTTTTCAACAAAGCTGACGATGGCCCCATTTGTATCCGGAAGTCCAAACTGCCTCTGCAAAAAAACATTCAATGGCTGAACATCCACTCCTGCCCATGGCTGTTCGGCCTGAATCGCCGCTGCAACCTTCATGGCATCCGGGGTCTTGTAGGTCAGATAAGCCTTGCTCTTCCTGCCATCACGGTAAAGGCGGAACTTGTATGTCGTACCTTCAACAAACCTTCCGACAATCTTGATAAAATCATTGACACCCTCTACGGCTTCCTTGTCTATCTGATAAACAATATCATCGGTCCTTAATCCGGCTTTTTCTGCAAGGCTTCTTGAAGCCACGGATGTTATAATGACCCCGTCCATGGTTTTAACCTGGAGCCTTTCCATGTTCCATCTGTCAACAGGAGTTATGTCAACACCGATGGATGTGCCCTTTGGAAGTCCCAAAGCGGCCTGAGCCGCTCCGGCGGCCGGACCTGCGGCATTATTTGCTGGAGCGCGAGGCGCCACAGGTTCTCCTGGCTCTACAGGTTCCACCTCAGGCGGCTTTAAGGCTTCAAGGTTCTGCCCCATCTGGTCAACACGCTTATTGTCATTCCCCCATCCAAAAAAC
>JADFZC010000858.1 GCA_015232735.1 Oligoflexales bacterium
GATACCGGAAAGATAGATTCTTTTTTCCCCTTTTATTGAAAGACAATAATTTGAAGGCAGAATGACGCCATTATAGATAACTGTTTCAGGTAAAATGGGGCATAGCTCTGAAGGTTGATAATATATGAAATCTTTAAAGAAAATGCGGCAGTATTGCCCCTCGTCCCTGATCGTTGCGTCCTGAGTGTTCACTATGAATTCGGCCTCATATACCCTGCAAATATCTTTAGAGGCCGCCTGCAATGAAAAAAGCGATAGAAAGGACGCTGCTGCCGATCTTGAAAACATGATTAAGATTCCCTTTCCTTGTCATAATCTGTAAAAGAAATGGGATCATTATAATATTTTCATGTTTTCGTCATGTCGATTCTCAAATATATGTATTTTGTCATTAGATGATTCTTTTTCAGGTTTTCATTATTTCCGTTTTCAGCAGAGTGGAATATAAATTGCACGGCTTTTGGCATAAGGTTTTCTATTTTATGCCAAATGTGTCGTTTTGCCACATTTGGGAACAGGATATAGATAGATATAGATTATGAAATTTTTTACTATGGAAACAAACATTTTTATAAAAAACACAACCGATCATGTACCGGATGCTTGTAAAGATTTCAGTCGGTTGTTCATATTTTTGACATTTTTACTTGGGATATCCGGTTTTCTTCTTGCTGGCTGTGGAAAAAACAGTAAGCAGGAGGATAAAAAGCCTACTCCCGCCCCTACCAGAGACGCGAATGACAATGGAGGCGGAAGGCCCTCACAGGGTTCAGGAAATACCGGAAACGGTACTCAAACGGATAATACCGGCAGATATGGAAATCAGACGGGAGGTAGCGGAAGTCAGAATAATCAGCAGGGTGGTCAGTCAAACCCCTACTCGCCATACACACCCAATGGACCTAATGGTGGTGCGACATCCGGTCAAAACCCGCAGCAGGCCGGGTCCGGCCAGGTTTTGTTTTTTATGGGAGGATTCAACAGCTGCAGCGCCGCAGGGGCGTCCGCTGGGAGGACCCCTTTGGGAACTACGCTGTATCAGAAGTCAAACGCTGTTCTTTCAAATCAGGAGAAAAGCCAGTATCTTTTAACCTATTCGTGTTTCGGAACTGATCCGAATCAGGTTACGGTCTATCATCCTAAGACAAACAGCATGGAGACGATTTCCGTTTCGCAATTTTTGTCCAACAGCGTATCACAGATAAATCAGGCATATCCCGGTTCGAGCATACATATCATGGGTCATTCATACGGCGGAAATCTTGCCCTTTTGCTGTCAAATGAATTCATAAAAAGAGGCAGCCAGATAGAAACCCTTATCACGATAGATCCGATAAGCCCGATCCAGTGCATTCCGGCAAGCTACATCACCTATGCGATAGGACAGATGATAAATTATGGAAACGGAGGCAAGCTTCAGGAAAATCCAGGCTGTGACAGAGCTCCCGCTTCGGGCGGAACTTTGAATTTGATGACCATCAGAGGTCAGACAGACAGATGGAGCAATTTTTATCAGACGGAGTTCATACCGCTTCATTCATCCGCCATAAACGAAGCGCACGAAAACAGGCTTTTGTCTTCGGGCGGAACGGCCTCCAGGGATTTTCATACCGAAATCCAGGAATCAGACGAAATCTGGACCCTTTTCAGAAATTCCGTCCGCTGAACTTGAGATTGGCTGTCATGTTGGAAGTGAATTCATTTCGTCTTTCAAAGATCCGTTGCTTTCTTTCCCGGAAAGGTGGAAGAAAATAGTGTGGGTAAATTTCTTGTTGCCAAAGGATATGATGCTCGTCGACGACTTAAACACTGTTGAAAATATTTTCATAATTCATGTTAAGGTTTGACTTTAATATACCTGCTTTTCATATAGTCTTTTGTCCGTCATATGACCGTACACGCCTCTGTCAAGAATGCACGAATTTGCTGTTTAGTTGATATCATTGATGAATTTTCACCAGACACCTGCGGTGCAAGCGTTGCGTTTGCCCGGCTGGCACCCTTATTGCTTAATCAGTTTTACTTTTACGCCTGCGATGCGTGAGTTTCAATGATTTAGGATACCGTGTCTTTCCAGTTTTCCATAAAAGGAATATTCATGAAACTCCCCAGGTTCTGGATTGGTATGTTGGTTGTATTAACTGTAAGATATTGAGGAGGTCT
>JADFZC010000068.1 GCA_015232735.1 Oligoflexales bacterium
TGTTTGGAAGTCTGCCTCATGCGTATGAGGCACTGAAGAAAGGAAGGGATTATCTTGATGGGATGTCCGGAACGTACGGCATACCCGCCTTCAACTTTTATGAATCGCTCACTCTGCTTGGAATAGCCGAAAAAAGTTCTTTCTGGAAACGTTTAAAATTATTGATCAGAATAAGAATCAACCAGGCCAAAATGAAAAAATGGGCAAAACATGCCAGTGTAAATTATATGCATAAGTGGAAAATTGTGGAGGCTAGGCTTGCCTCGCTGAGAAACAGGAGGGAGCTGTCCCAGACGCTCTTTGATGAGGCGGTGGAACTTGCCGGCACATCCGGATTTATACAGGAAGAGGCTTTGGCGTTGGAACTTGCCGCGGTTTTCAACCTGGGCCTTAGGAGGAAAATCATAGCGCAGTCCTATATGAGCAGGGCATGGCACCTGTACAGGCAATGGGGTGCATATGCAAAATGCGACCAGCTTGAAAAGATTTATCCTTCACTTGTCCAGCAGAGAGTCGTAAAAGAGAACACTTCTTCAAGCAAATCCAGCTTTATGACGGCTGCCGGTTCGATGAACAGCCAGTTGGATAAAGGCGGGGAGGGAGTGGAGCAGTTAAAGTGGAGGTGCGACATAGAGTCGGTCTTCAAGGCCGGGCAGGCAATTTCTTCGGAGACTGTCATAGACAGGCTTCTCGAAAAGGTTCTCAGGACAATCGTTGAGAATATTGGAGCGCACAGCTGTGTCCTCCTTCTGAAGGATCCCACTAAGAACGAGCTTCACATCAGGGCCAGATACGAGACCCAGAAAGACAATTTTTATCTTTATCCTCCGGAACAATATAAAGAGTATGACGATGTGCCTATCGGAATGGTGAATCTTGCGGTCAGGACCAAAAAGTCCCAGGTCGTTTTTGATGCAAGTCAGGACAGCAATCTGACCATGGAACCGTACGTGAACAGACATCACCCAAGATCGGTAATCTGTTCACCGCTCCTCAGGCTTTCAGAGACGCTGGGCATCGTGTATGCCGAAAATAATCTGGCGGGCGGGATTTTCACGACAGACCATCTTCAGATAACCCAGCTTCTGGGATCACAGGCCGCTATCGCCATAGACAATGCGATGCTTTATCACAATCTGGAACAGAAAGTGGCCGAAAGAACACTAAGTTTAAGGGAAAAAACAAATAATATAAATACAATGCTCCAGAACCTGCCTCAGGGCATCTTTATGGTTATCGGCGGAAACATAATACACCCGGAATATTCAAATTACCTTGAAAAGATATTTGAAACAACGAATATAAAATATCTTGAAGTGAGAGAATTTCTGTTCTCTGGAACCAATCTTGGAAAGGATGAAATAGAAAATGTCCTGACCGCTCTTGACGTCATAATAGACCATTCTGCGGTAGTATATGAATTCAACCGTCATCTTCTGGTCGGCCAGTGCCAGAAAAGTTTTCCGGATGGCAGGGTAAAAACGCTTGAGATTGGCTGGAATCCGATTGTCAACGAGGACAAGAATGTGGAAAAAATGATGGTTACCGTAAGGGATGTCACTGAACTCAGACAGTTGCAGAAGGTAGCGGCTGAGCAGCAGCGGGAGATAAGCATCATGAGTCAAATACTGGCGACGCCGGGACGGAAGTTCACGCATTTTGTAAATGAGGTGAAGTCGCATATCGAGGCTGGAAGGGCGATACTTGATGATAAAAACGTTGGAAGGGCCCAGATGATTAATGAACTCTGCCGGCACATGCATGCGATAAAGGGAAATGCCAGAACACATGATTACAGAATAATTAGCGAATGCGCACATGAGGCCGAAGATGTGCTGGTATCTAAGGGCAGGGATCTTTCTTCCCTGGATCCGGGCATTTTGAAGGGCAGTATTGATAACGTGGAAAAAACCCTTAACGAGTATGAGACGGTATTTTTTACAAAGGTAAAAACCTGGGAAGAAGGAACGGAAGGCAAAAACAGGGATGAATCGATTGACGAGAGCGTAGCAGCCTTCATGGACGATGTAAGGAGGAGGATTGATGGAGGGGAAATCAAGGAAGATGAGGTGTCAAAATATCTGAATATCGCGGCTGACATTCTAAGATCGGTATCGTTCGAAAGCATAGTGGAAGACCCGATTGCCGGGACTGCAAGGATTGCCAAAAGGATCGGCAAGTCAGTCCCGATAATAAGGGTGGAGGGACATGGTATTCGGATGGTATCTGGATTTTCCGGCATTCTCAAGGATGTGATAATCCATGCGCTTAGTAATGCCATAGATCATGGGATAGAAATGGATGATGTAAGGATTAAAAAGGGAAAGACGCCCAGTGGCCAAATTGATATTTGCATTGAGCAGCAGGATGGAAACTATATTCTAAAGGTCAAAGATGATGGCAGGGGTCTGGACGTTAAAGCCTTGAGGGAAAAGGCGAGCTCGTCAGGGCTGGCTGATCCGGTTTCTTTGGAGAAAGATGTGGAGAAGCTTGTGGATCTGGTATTTATAAGTGGATTTTCGACGGCCGGATCGGTCACTGAAATCTCAGGACGCGGTGTCGGAATGGATGTGATTCGGGGAGAACTCAGGTCTCTGGGCGGTGATGCATATATTTCGCTGACAGGCAGTGAAACCCTGGATGAAACGGTTTCTTTTGAACTGCATGTGAAAATTCCGGGAAGATATGCAATTGATCCCCGGCATTTGCTGGAGACGGGTCAAACTAAAAGAGCGGCATGATTTACATGTTTATAATTATTTGTTATTATATATGAATATTTTAAAAAAGATGAAAAATAACGGTTTTCCAATACCGGGCATTTTGCAAGCAACATATTCGGAAAATAGGTTGGATTGTCATGATAAAAAAAGTATTGGTTGTGGATGATTCAAAAATCATGCTTTTAAAAATCCAGAATATTTTGGAGAAAGCCGGACATCCGGTAATAACGGCCATGACAGGCATGGACGGCATTGAACTGGCGCGCCAGAATCCTGATATCAATTTGATTATAACAGACCTGGGCATGCCGGGGATAAGCGGCATGGAGATGTGCGAAAAGATCAGGGAGATACCGGAGCATAAAAATACGGCAATCCTTGTGTGTACGACCGATACCTCTTCCGATATGAAAGATAGGGCAAAGAGGGTTGGCGTGAAATGGTGGATTGTCAAGCCGATAAATGATGTGAATTTTGGCAAGGCCATCGATTTGATACATCAGACTATTGGCTGATGATTATATTGTCAGATGGTTTCGGTGCAACTTTATTGCGGATTGGTTCCAAATTTTATGCTTCAGTACTTATATAGAGAAGAGAGAAAAAAACCTTTTGCAGCCTTTACCAAAATGGAGGCATACCAGTTAGACTTTAGGAATAATTTATGATGGATACCAAGCTAAATTCCAAGTTTAGGTTTTTCAATTTGAGAATAATTTATGGCCTTTTCGGCATCGTGACGATCTCACTTTTTCTTTTCTATCTTTACAATACTGTGGATAAAATTGAGCTTTTTTTATCGAGAACAAAAAACATGATCGAGTTGCGAAGGACGTGGGATGAGATCGAAAAGAGCTCAAAAGATCTGCTCATTCAGATCAATTTCAGATCAGCCATTAAACAATTTGAAAAGAACTACAATATTTTTGACAACCAACTTCATGCTTTCATCGAAGACCCCGTCATCGAAAGAATTCTGCGTGACAGTGTTGAAATCCGACGGAAAAGCACCATATTGCTCGAGATATGGCATAGGTATACCGAAAAAATCAAACCGATTATTGCGACCATTGAGAATGCTAAGAACACTCATCAGTTTGATGAGAGTCTCTTGTTCATGCTGGGCAAGGCCTATGGTGAAAATACGCCTGACCGTGAAGATTTGAATGCGATGGTCGGTGATATCAGCTGGCTGGCGGCACAGAAGGGCGAGGTTTATTTTGAAAACGGTTATATTAACATTGGTACACTGCTCAAGGAAGTTACAGAGGTTATAAGCAGCAATATTTTGCATGAAGTCAAGAGAATAATAGCTGTCCAGCTTGTATTCGCCTTGATTGTAGGTGTCCTTGTCCTTTTCTTGACGCTTTTTGCCCAAAGACAGGCACAAAAAGAACAGATGATGGCAAACGGTCTCGAATATATGGATAAAATAAATGAAATCAATGCAAATATGGCACTTCTTTTGGATAATGTCAATCTTGGCATTTTGACGATCAATCTCGATTTCAAGATAGATCCCCAGTATTCACGTTACATAACAACCATATTTGCTGTTGAGGAAATTCCGCTTGATGCGGGGCCGGAATTTGTCGTGCAGAACTCAACTTTGAATGCAAGCACTGTAAGTCAAACCTATTCTGTTATCAACAGTATCATTGGCTATCATACGGACGCTTTTGAACTCAATAGACATCTTTTGCCTCGGGAGTTTGACAAGATCCTGCCGGGCGGGCACAAGAAAAGTCTTGAAATCGATTGGCTGCCGATCATAAAGGACGATGTAACAATCAAAGTCATGGTCGTTATCAAGGATGTCACCGAGTTAAAGAAACTCCACATAGAAAACAGGGTGCAAAGGCAGGAAATTTTGATGATCGGTGAAATTCTGAATATAAAGCCTGAAAGCTGCGCTGTTTTCTTTGAGGATAATTCTGGACTCTCAAGAAAAGCCAAAACTATTTTTGACCACAAAGGCGACAAAAATGTGCTGATAACAGCACTGTTTCGCCTTTTGCATACGGCAAAGGGCAATGCGCGTTTATTTGGATTCTCCAGGATTGAAAATGATTTGCACTTGTGTGAAGAGGCTCTTGTTAAAATGCGCGAGGGCAGCCTGCCATTGGATACTGACTATTTGAAAAGAGAAATCAGCAAGATCGATGATTCGATCACAGCCTATCGAAACCTCTTTTTTGAGCTGCACCGGAATTTTTCCAGTACGTCTGAAGAGTATTCTGCTTATAATTTTTTCAAGGAGGATTTGCGACCGCTCCTTATGTTTGAAGAGAGTGCAGACAGAGTTTCGATCTGCAATTCCATTTTTGCGAAGATTGAAGCGGCTTGTTATTCTTCTTTGAAAAAGATCCTTGAAATAGAAATTGAGTCCATGGATGCTCTTGCACTTGCCGTCGGGAAACCGAAACCTGAATTGATTTTGAGCGGCGACGTCTTCTTTTTTAGCAAGGTGATTGGTCAAAGCTTGCAGACATGCATCCTGCATCTCATACGCAATTCAATGGTTCACGGCATAGAAACGGAGGAGCGGCGCCTGAAATGCGGCAAACAAGCCCATGGCACTATAACCATAACATTGACAGCAGTCAAAAATTCTGTATTGATCGGTTACTGCGATGATGGAGCAGGGCTGGATTTGGCAGCCATTAAAAAGAAGGCGCTTGACCTGAATTTAATCGATGATCAGTCACGTGATGACGATGTCGCTGCCACAATTTTCACGCCAAATTTTACTACGAGCCGTGTTATTACGGAACTGGCCGGGCGTGGGGCAGGTATGGAGATTGTAAAAACTGCACTTGAAGATATCGGCGGCAATGTAACCATAGAATTCACGGGGCCTTTGACGGTCGATAAGCACCGTCCATTCAAAGTCATAATGGATATCCCTGCGAAGTACACTCGTCAACAGATCACGGTTGAGAGGACTCCGGCACAGTCCATGATCGATATTGCGGTATAATACACCTTGTTTACTTTTATATGGAGGAGGAAGAAATATGATGTTTTCATTAAGCGCGAGTCAATTGATAGGGGTGACTTTTTTGACGCTGACGACTGTCGCTTCAGCCGAGATCAAGATCGGTGGTATGGCAACCCTTGAGGGGGCTTTCAAAGCGCTTGGCGATGACGGCATACTTGGAATTAACATGGCACTTGATGAGGTTGGCGGGAAAATAGGCGATCAGAAAGTGGTGTTGGTCACAGCATCGACCGATGGATCTGCTGATCGTGCCGTCAGTGAGGCAAAGAGACTCATTGAAAAGGAGGGTATTAAAATTTTGATAGGCCCGCTTTCTGGCGATGAGGGAATTGCTATTAAAGAGTTGGCCAAAAGTTATCCGGATCTGACCTTTATAAACGGGGGATCAGCGGCTCAGGATACAACGATGAAAAGTCCAGCTCCCAATTTTTTCAGATTTGGCACTGATGGTGCGCAGTGGCTTGCAGGAGTAGGGCGTACGGCTTTTGACAGGAAGGGCTACAAGCGCGTTGTTGTCATTGGGGAGGACTATTCCTTTCCTTATACGCAGGTCTATGGTTTTATCAAGGAGTTTTGTACCAGGGGGGGGAAAATTGTCAAAAAATTCTGGGTTAAGATAGGGGAAAATGATTATGCTCCGATCCTGAAACAGTTTCCCAACCAAAAAGAATATGATGCCATTTTCCTCGCGCTTTCCGGTTCGGATGTTGTGAACTTTGTGTCTCAGCTTGCAAGGTATCGAATCAAAAAGCCGCTTATAGGCGGTACAAATGCCATAGGGGGGGATATCCTCACCAGTATTTCAACCTACGGGGCTTACATTGACGGAATGCTGTCGGGCGGACCGATTCCTTACAATTATCAAAGGAAAGAGTGGCTAGATTTTGTTGCCAGATATAAAAAATATCAGGACATTGATAAGTTGACGCTTTTTGCCTACAGTTATTATATCGCCACCAAAGCCGCTGTTCTAGCTCTTGGCGAGACCGGGGGCAGTGTCAGCGATGCGAAGAAACTCCATGCAGTCCTCTCAAATTTGACCTTTGACACGCCGACAGGAAAGACGAAGCTTGATCAAAACCGCAATGGCATAACAAGCAATTTTGTTATGGAAGTCTATCTCGATAAGAAAACCAATAAAATGGCAATCAGGACTCTTGAACAGATGAACAATGTCGATCAGGCTCTTGGCGGGTCCTATCAGAAGATCGCTGCCGAGCCGTCTCCCAGTCGCGATTTTCCGAACTGCAAGTGAAAGAGGAGGAGTTTGAGCTGTTTTTGAATGGGAGGGTGTAAAGGTGATCCAGGGCTGTCCTGATTCTGACCGGGTATTGACCCATGCCCTAATTTATTATCAGGTATGTTCCGAGCCATTGCCATTGAGAACTTTTTGAATGATATTTACCAGCGCTTTGGTCGAACATGGTTTTTGGGCCCAAGCATGAATGCCAAGTTGCTTCGACTCTTCGCGCATATCCTTGGAACCTTCACTTGTCAACATGATGATAGGAATATTCTTAAATTTGACATTTTCCCGAATTTTTCGCACCATATCCAAGCCGTTCATCTTCTCCATATAGTGATCTGTTAAAATCAGCTCAATACCCTGTTCCCGATTAAGCTTTTCGAGACCCATATCGCCGTCTTTTGCTTCGATGATATCAAAACCAGATTCTGTCAGAGCGCGTCCCATTTCCAGTCTGGCAGTTGATGAATCATCGACAAGTAATATTTTTTTCTGGCCCATCGCCTCCTCCTCAGATTTAGTTGAAATATTTCAATTATATTATAAAAATTATATCATACCATAGACCAATGGCACTAGGTTAAGCTTAAATGGTTTAAGATCAAGCTAAAATCCAAAAGCGAAAATCGAAATGATTAAAGCCAAAAATAGCGATTTCTTTGTCACACTCCTTTAACCATTAATCTTTTCAATTTTAGGTTTTTGATTTTAGCTTATGGAAATATCTCATTAAATCAATAAATTAACCTAATGGTTCTTGCATAGTAATCAGTTAACCTAGTGCCATTGTACCATAGACCAATACTGAAAATTAATATCCTCAGTGTATTTTTTCTGTAATTGTCCACCAATAAAAAGGTATAATCTAGAAAGACAGGGAAATTGCATGAGTTGATCCGGCAAAGAAAATCGTTTAATCAAGGGGGAAAAAATATAATATAAATGAATATCTGGCGCGAAGGTGACAGAAACCAGAGAAAGGAAATTTAATTGTGAAAAAGTTAACAAAACTATTCGGAATAATATTTGTATTACAGCTGATTGAAATACCTTGCCAGGCAAATGCTGAAACAAAACCGTATAGAATCGGCATATTGCAGATGGTCGATGACCTTAATAATGCGGTGGAGGGATTTAAAGAGGGGTTAAAGGAGCTTGGTTATGTTGAAGGTAAAGATGTGAAATATGATTATATGAATGCCAGGGCAAATCCTTCAAAAATTATTGAATATGCAAACTATTTTCTGGAAATCAAGAAAGATCTGATTTTTGCCTGTTCGACACCTGTTACCAAGATATTGAAAAGTATCACCAAAGAGCGAAAAAATAACACACCTGTCGTCTTCACGCCGGTAAGTGATCCTGTAGCCGCCGGTATCGCCGAAAGTTGGAATTCTTCCGGAAATAATCTGACTGGAGTGGCGTCAGGGGTCGTAACGGACGTTCAATTGGAACTTATGCTGAAAATCAAGCCTTCCATCAAGAAAGTTCTTGTGATTTCCAAAAAAGGCGATAATAGTTCGG
Organism: Oligoflexales bacterium; assembly: GCA_015232735.1. The sequence continues at coordinate 8,495 of JADFZC010000068.1, forward strand.
AAGAGGGCCTGAAAAAAATCATTACCAAAGCAAAAGAGCTTTCGATCGAACTCGTTGTGAAAAGACCGGAAAAACCTTCTGATGTCATAGCTGATATGGAGAAGATTGATCTCAGTACGATCGATGCGATTCATATCCCGCCAGACACGATGGTTGGAAACCAGATAGAGACCATTTTTGGCTCCAGTAGAAAGTATAAAATTCCCATTATAGTCCATAGCCCCTTGATGATGAAAGATGGCGGTTTTTTGTATTATGTTTCAGATTATTTTCAACTTGGCAGGCAGGCTGCCAGACAGGCTCATAAGATTTTAAAGGAAAAAATTCCGCCTAAAAACATTCCTATTGAAAAGCCAACCGAATATTATTTGGGAGTGAACAAAAATTTGCTGGAGGAATATCAGCTCAAGTTGCCAGCCGATCTGATGACAAAAGCCAAGCTTGTGTCGATGTGATGACTAAACTAAATCTCAAAATATTGCTCCAGGGTTCTATATGAGCCAAGGCTCGCCAGAAATAAAAAGTCGTACATACCATCGTTTGTAGGAAACATTGACCATGATCCATGATCTTGCTTCACCAAAAGTTGTAGGCATTACGCCATTTGAAACTCCGGATCCTTATATTGTGAGGGCCCTTAAGCGCTCCTCGGCAATAGCAGTTCTGGATATCGGCAGGGACGAAGCTGCCCTAGAAAGGGCTTTGAGGAGGCTGGGGGAACTTGAAGTGGAGGGGTTCGGTATTCGCATACCGGAGGGTGTGGCAGCAGATCCGTCGAAATTCGGTCCTGAAGTTGATCTTGTTGTCCTCCCATTCGGAAGCGATCTTGGGAAATGGAAAGGAAGAGAGATCTGGGTTCAGATCACCGCTGTCGATGAGGCAAAAAGAGCGATTGCCGATGGAGCAAGCGGAATAATCGTGAAGGGTGCGGAGAGTGGAGGATATGTAGCGGAAAAAACGAGTTTTGTTTTGCTGCAGAAAGTTGTCAGGGAGGCAAAGGCGAGGATTTGGGTCCAGGGGGGCATAGGTTTTCATACGGCTGCCGCCTGCATAGCGGCAGGTGCGTGCGGCGTTGTTCTTGATTCGCAGCTTTCGCTTGCGCTTGAATCGCAGCTTCCTGAGAACATAAAGAAGGTGATAAGGAAATTGGACGGAACTGAAACGAGGGTTTTTGGCAATTATCGGCTTTTTTTCAGAAACGACCTCCCCATAGGAAAAACCACTGATATTTCACGCTCTCAAATATTGGAGAGACTCGGAGCTGCGGATCTTGAGACAAACTATATACCAATGGGACAGGACGTGGCATTTGCCAGGATTTTTGCCGACAAATTTATAAGCGTGTCGGGAATTGTAAGAGCGATTGATGGCTCGATCGGCGAACATGTCCGTCATGCCCTAGAAAACGGACCTTGTGATGGCATGAGCAGAATGGCAAGGCTTCATGGAACCGCATATCCTATTGCCCAGGGACCCATGAGCAGAGTAAGCGACAATCCTGAATTCGCAAAATCTGTCGCAATGAA
>JADFZC010000859.1 GCA_015232735.1 Oligoflexales bacterium
TCCTATGCTCACTTCGTTCGCCAGGATACGTCCATGGCGCTGAAAGCGCCATGGACTAATTATTAAATATTAAAGACACTTAAAAAAAATTCAGCATATTGAAAAAAGCGTACGCAAAAGAAAAGGATCAACCATCAAGGCCATTATGTCCTATTCTGAAACAAATATTTTGCTTGTATTATCAATTTCATTGTTTTTATATCAGAAACGGTGGAAATGGTTCATTTTTTGAGACAGACATAATTGCAGTTGGTGGTGTTACTTGTATTATTTTCTAAAGTTTATCGCGGCCATAGTGTCATCCTGGAACGACAGTAAACTTGAAAAAGCAGCAAAGGTCATTGCTTATTTCTTTTTTGACATCATGAGAATACGACGAAGGACAATCGTAAGGAACCTGGAAATTGCATTCGGGGACAGATTGAGCAACAGCGACAGGCTATCGATAGGAAGACAGTCGGTATATCATTTTTCCTTGAGCATATTGGAGACCCTTCACTCGTACAGAAATGACATAGCGGCAAATATAGAAATAAAAGGCCTGGAAAACCTTAAAACGGCTCTGGAAAAAGGAAGGGGAGCATACATTCTGTGTTTCCATATGGGAAACTGGGAAGCGATGGCATCGGTAATGACGAGAACTATCACCCCATCCTACGTTATTGTAAAGAAAGTCGGCTCAAAAGGCGTTAACAGATTTGTTGAAGAATTGAGAGACAAAAACAGTTTTCTTTTTATCAAACGGGAGAAAAAGGGGGATGTATATCGTTCAATAAAAGAGATCCTGTCAAGAAACCAGATAGTTGGTTTTGTCATCGATCAAGCCAGACCTGGAGAACCCAAACTGCCATTTTTCTCGCATCCGGCCAAGACCAATACAAGTTTTGCCGCAATATGGAGAAGACTCCGTTCCCCGATTATTCCAGGATATATTTATAGAACAGGGCCAGGTGTCCATGTGCTGAATTTTCTGCCTGAAATCAAGCCAGTAATATCTGATAACCTTGAAAAAGACTTGATCGACCACTCGATTCTGTTCAACCTTTGCGTGGAAAAAGTGGTTTCCGAAAAGCCGGAGCAATATTTTTGGATGCACGATCGCTGGAAGGAATAGAAATTTTAAGTTTATATACTCAATCAAATCCAATTAGCGAAACAAAGACAGATCTGCGGTCAGATATCCGAGATCAGGCAGGTATCAGATATCAGGGGGGATCTGGGACTGAGATTTGATATTTTCTCATTGCCATATAACAGGAACCCGTTCTCTGCCCACAGGCGATGCTGTTGCTTTGTCGGCAGGCACATAATAGCCGGTTGACAGCTTAAGCCACTCCCCTTTGACTTCTACCGGTGCAGAGCCGGATTGCCCCTGTCCTTGCTGCTGTTTTCCCGCAGTATCAGAAGCCTGTTGAACGGAGGATTGTTGTGCGGAAGCTGCATTTTGTGTACCTGCTCCCACTTGCGTTCCACCCTGCTGCCCTGTGGAAACATTGCCTGCCGCTAGGTTTGCGTTTCCGGAAGCGGTTAAGGGTGTGTTTATAGCTGAATTGTTTTTGGGTGTCGTTGAAAAACTTTCATCTGCGGCATTATTCATCTTCGCGCCCTCGGCGGCCATACCCTGTTGACCTACCTGACCTCCCTGACCTCCCCCTTGATTTGACGCTCCTGCCGCACCGGCTTGACCGCCGGCATTCTGTACAGAAGCGCCCATGTTGGCATTCTGTCCCTGGTTTCCCTGTTGAGAGATATTTGCATTTTTATTATTATTATTGCCGCTATTCCCGTTATCTGAATTTGTTTCGCCTTGCTCCGCAGACTTGTCTGCCGAGGTGGTTGAACAGGAACTGACAAAGATGGTAAAAACCAATGTCAAAAGACCAGTCACTAAGTTTTTAATTAATACTTTCATATTATCCTCTATGCTAAAGTAAATCCAAATACTTCTTTATTGCTTTAATTGGACAGGACCACTGGGTGATCCCCCTGTATAAGATTCCCGACAACGCTGCCTCCAGGCTGATTGTATATGGGAGATCCGCCCGGAAGAATGTAATATACCCTTCCCCCTTCCTGGTATCCTCCAGAAGCGGGCGGGGTTTGGGAAACAGGAGCCATACTGGTTTGCCCTGAACCTTTTGCAGAATCCTGCTGTGCC
>JADFZC010000860.1 GCA_015232735.1 Oligoflexales bacterium
CACCATTGATTCAAGAATTGGAGAACTTCGGGAGAGGACAGACTGAACAATGGAAAGATCTCTTTCATTGAATTCAATACGTGAGTCATCGCTTTCGACGTGGATAAGACATACGGTAATGCCATTATGAGTCATTGGAAATACGACTCTGTTTCTTGATTGGTTCCCTCCCTTGTTTTTGGCGGACAGAAGGATGCACTGCTGTCTTGAAACAGAATCTTCCAAGGCTCTCTGGCTTAAGAGAAATGGCAGAACATTTTGAAAGTTTCTCGATGCGAAAGGAACCAATTGACGAGAGGATTCAGACCAGAGAAAAAGAGCAGCTCTTGAAGCATAGGGGATGAGTTTTCCGACAATTTTGAGTAAGGAATGTGAAGCTTCTGACAAGTCGTCAATTACCATCAGGTTTCCGTGATGTTCAAAAATATCTTTTATTATCTTCTCGTCATTTGGAATGGAATTTATTAGAGATAATGGATCGAGTCGGACTGGTTTGAACCTCTCGGATCCAATTTCCTGATCCAAGTCTATTGGACCCTGTAATCCAAGATCTTCAGCCACATGCATGTCAAAATTAAGGATCTCATTGGTTATTTGAATATTCGGCTGGGAAGCGACAAAAAGTATTTCCATGTTGCCAACCAAAATTCTATCCTGGTTGTGAAGAGTGGTATTTAAAACCCTGTCCCCATTAACATAGGTTCCATTTTTGGATTCCATGTCTTCTAATATATAGAGATGCCCCCTTTTTTTTATCCTGAAATGGAATCGGGAAACCTCGCTGTCTGATAATATAACGAGATTGCTTGGATCACGGCCACAAGTAACAGGAAACGAGGTAAGAGGTATTCTCTCACCAGCCTGGATTCCACGTTCAATAATTAGAAAGGACATAAGTTATAACCTTATATTTGTTACTTACTTTCTGAATTCATTTCGGAAGAAAAAGAAAAATATTTAGAGCCGCTGATTGTTTTGATTATATTTGTTTCAGTTGCTACTAAAGTTATAACTTTTTTTGTCGAAAGAGAATTTAGGGAAATAGTCATAAGGGTTAAGAGGTAGCATATGCAATTAAGAAAGATATTAATTTTATTTGCGTTTTATTTTATTACCCCTTCCATGATATTTGGAAATGATCTTCCGCCATTGGGAAAAAGAAGGTATCTTATAGAAGATACCAAGGTTTTCAAATTGTCAGTGATAAAATATGACATTGGCAAACCGGAAAAAACACAATTTTTGAAGGACCCCATTTTTTCAGAGAAAACATATGTTACTTTTGAAGACAAAAAAGAAAAAAAGAAAGCCAAGATTGGGATGGATGACATAAAAACAGCAAAACTTGTTTTTCGTCCATATAAATTTTCAGGTAGATTATCTCAGCCAAGAATTAACTTTGAGCAAGATAAATTGTCTTTGTTTAGAGTTGACGAACCAATAAAAATTGACTATCAGAGGAAAATTTCTAATACGTTATCGGAATTGGATGTCGATCTGTAATGTTCTAATGACGAAAGTCAAAATCCATCCATAGATCCGTTCTTTTTTTGAGTGATATGCTAAGAGAATTATTAGAATTTGATAAAAAAATGTTTGTGCTTATCAACAATGGTCTAACATCGGATAAGCTTGATCTCACTATGAGAGCACTTTCGAGCCAGGAAGTTTGGGGGGTGGTTGCTTTTGTTTGCCTTGTTGTAATACTGGCTCGTAAGAGATGGGAATTGCTCAAATTATTCTTCATTATCGCTATTGCAATCATGATCTCTGATTTTCTTTCCTACAATGTATTAAAGCCATATTTTAATCGGCTTAGGCCCTGCAAGGAGCTTAGTTATGTCAGAACTTTAATTGAAGTAGGCTGCGGAGGATGGCAGGGATTCCCGTCAAACCATGCAGTGAATTCAATGATAGTCGCTACCTTTTGTATGATATATGGTTCGGCCCTTGTTGGAGGGATCGTTTTCTTTTTGGCGTTATTGGTCGGGTTTTCCCGAATTTATTTGGGTGTTCATTATCCCTTGGATGTAGTCGCGGGTTTTTTTATTGGAGCCATATCGGCGGTGTTTATAAATCTGCTATATTTAAAAAGTATTAAGATTTTTTCTCAAACTATAATTCGCCGGTAAGGTCGAAGAGCACCCCCGGTTT
>JADFZC010000861.1 GCA_015232735.1 Oligoflexales bacterium
AGATTGAAAATGACGGGTCCTTCCCAGGGAAAGCAGGATCCGTTGCCCTGCCGGTTATAATGTTTTTTTTCGGGAGTCCACCGCCATGTCCGACAGCTACTTCGAAATCCGCAAAGCAAAGCTCGATTCCTACGCGGAAAAATATCCCCCAAAATATCCCAGCCGGTTTCACAAGACCCACTTTTGCGGAGAACTTGCCGCGCTCTCCGATGGAACCTCGGGGATTGGTTGCGCCGGAAGGATCATGGGCCTCAGGGTCATGGGAAAACTGGCATTCGGGGTTTTACAGGACCATACCGGGAGGGCACAGTTTGCGCTCGAAGCCAATAAACTCACTCCCGGGGAATTTCAATTCCTCATCAAGCACCTCGATCTTGGAGATATCGTCGGCATTACGGGGGAGATGTTCACCTCAAAAAAGGGGGAACGCACCCTTTCGGCCTTGTCATGCAGGCTTCTGGCGAAAGGACTGCGACCGCTCCCTGAAAAATGGCACGGACTTGCCGACCAGGAGGCATGCGCCCGGCAGCGCTACCTCGACCTAATCGTCAATGAGGAGACGCGAAAGCGATTTCGCATCCGCAGCAAGGTCATTCGTAAAATACGCACCTTCCTTGAAGAGGCCGATTTTCTCGAAGTGGAGACTCCAATCCTGCAGCAGGCGGCCTGTGGCGCCTCGGCACGTCCCTTCGTCACCCATCACAACGCACTCGACATTCCCCTTTACATGCGCATTGCTCCGGAAACCTATCTGAAGCGCCTTGTTGTCGGGGGATACGAAAGGGTATTTGAAATTGGCAGATGTTTCCGCAACGAAGGCATCGACGCCTCTCATCTCCAAGAGTTTACGTCGGTTGAGTGGTACGCCGCCTACTGGAACTTTGAAGACAATATGAAATTCGTCATGAACCTGATCCAGGAGACAGTCCAGGAAATCAGCGGCGACATGAAGATCATCTACGACGGTGCCGAAATCGATTTTTCCGGGCAATGGCCTATCATCACCTACCGCGATCTGATCTTTCGCGACACCGGCGTCGACCTCGACCTTTTCAGGGATGCCGAGTCGCTGCGTGAGGAACTGAAGCGAAAAGACATCCGCATCGATCTCGATTCCAAAGCGGGTTATGGGAAGGTGGTGGACTGCCTCTACAAGCAATACAGCCGTCCCAAGCTCATCCAGCCCTGTTTCCTGACGATGCACCCGCAGGACCTCGTGCCGCTGGCAAGGCGAAACGACCTGGACAGCGGCAAACTCGATATGTTTCAGGTTCTGGTCAACGGTTGGGAACTGGTCAAAGCATATTCCGAACTTGTTGATCCCATCGAGCAGAGGGAGCGGCTTGCCGGGCAGAAGAAGCTCGCCGACGACGGTGACGACGAGGTCATGATGCTCGAAGAGGATTTTATCCTCTGCATGGAGCACGGCATGCCGCCGATGTCGGGACTGGGACTGGGAATCGATCGTTTCGTTGCGCTGCTGAGCGGTGCAAAAAACATCCGCGATATCGTCTTTTTCCCCTCGATGCGCCCCCTGCCACCTTAATAGGGAAAAAAAGATACGCCGCGCCGGACTTGTGGGTCAGTTCCTTTGCTTATGACTATTAATTCAGCATCCAACAGCACGTTTGATAGGGCGAAGAGTATAAGCGCCAGAACCACCAACCGGATGCCAGCGCCGGCGTTCACGAGCACGACGTCGTCGTTCGGCCCGTTTTCCACCCCACACGAATGGCGTTGGATCCTTATTCCACCCTTCCGCAACATCTTCCAACCAATGCATGATATCAGCGGGTGATTCAGGAGACTCTCCAGCAAGGCCACGCCGCTTAAGAATTCGTTGGATCGATTCGGCCATATTTAACCAACTCCCACCGAGTGGCGTAAATAGCGGCATAATGCCATGCTCATAAAACCAGAGGATCAAGGAATGGCTCTTGTGACCAGTTAAATTGTCAAGTATCAAAAGTAAGCGCAACGGTACAGGGCTTTCTGATAGTGTAAAGCGCTCACCCATATTTTCCTGCCAAGCTTCCCATAATACTCTCTCGGCTTCAGGCGAAGCTTGACGCTCTTTCGGTGAAAGATTAGCAAGGATCCCTTCCAAGTTTTCTTTGAGCCATGGGTGGATTACTTCGTTTGGAGTT
>JADFZC010000069.1 GCA_015232735.1 Oligoflexales bacterium
AAGCGGACCGAACAGCGAATGAGGAAAAAGAAGCGGAACCTTTTGGCCATCAAGGTTCAAACTGCAGAGTTCTGCATATTTTTTAACCATAGTCTCGTCGAATGAAAAAGATTCCAGGCTGGCGCTTATCGGCGTGAGTTTATCCCCGTCTTTGAAGCCGGGCTTGGAACCAAATATGGCCTTTAAATAGAAAGAGAGCGGACCAGGCAGTTCACGATATTGATAGGATGACATTTTTTACTCCCCATGCTTAAAAATAGAGTTTTACAATAAACATGGGTTTGCATCAAGAAGGGATTCTGGGCCTGACAACGTGCCCAGGCAAAAGCAAATACCCGTACCGCGTTACGCGCCCGTGCCCGGATTCACTTCCCGGTTACAAAAGAAATGGTCCCGCTATACGAATACTTGAATCCGAAGCTGTCCCAAAAAGTATAGACAACCTGTATTCCCGAAGCTGCCGAGGCTTTGTCTATTTCCACAGGCGGCAGCGAAAAACTGGTTCCGTTCGAGCTCTTCATTATGTCATATTCCGTCAGTGCGCCCCCGGACGGCCCAACGGCGATCACAGCCTTCCTCACAGTGGTTTCAGACAGACTTACAAGGGCATCGGCAAGCTGGCTTGCACTGGTTACAAGGGCGTGAAGCGGTTTGCCCTGTGCATCCCTGCTTGCGATCTGTCCCTCAAGAACCTCATTTTTTCCATCATCGCCAATAAGAAGGATTGTTGCAATCGTACTCTGGACATTCACGCCTTCGATTGAAACGCCGGTTGTTTTCAGGCTCGATGCGATGTCAGCACCCTCATGTCCGCCTTCCGGAAGTCCGTCAGATACGAAATATATCTCTTTTGTCGCGCTGGCCCTGCCAGTTTCAAGGAGAGCTTTGGCTCCACTTAGCGCCACATCGTAATAGGTGGTATTCCTGTAATCGCATATCACATCGGAAGCCTCTCCACCCTGCTTTGCCACAATCGCATCAAAAAGCGAAGCCTGATCGGAATAGAATGCCGGGGACTGGTATCTGATCTTATAGTCGAAAGTGACTATTCCGAACCTCACATTTGTTCCATTCGAGTATTTCGATATGATGGTTCTGACAGCATCATAACGCCCGCAGCCCCTGTCGGCCCTTCTTGGATCATTGTCATTCATCGAACCCGATACATCTATGACAAACACAATGTCCCTCATGGCAGGCCTTGGCGCGCAGAGTTTTCCGTCCAGCGCAAGGGGAATCCTGTCAGGAAGCATATCAAAGGGAATCTCATGCTTTCCCTCGCCCACAAAAACAGGGGCTGCAGCATCGGATGAAACAGGTACATTTGAATCATCCTTGTCAAGAACACACTTCCAGTACCAGGTCAGTTTGCTTATCAAAGGACCTGCTGCGGCGGCAGGGGAGGCTTCAGGCGCCGCCTGAACGGGCTCGGCCGGCGGCTGTGCCGGCAAGGCGTCTGCCGTCTGCATGGAAGGGTCGGTCGCAGCAGAAGCGGGCGCTGTGGCGCTTCTTTCAGCATCTGCATTTGGATTTGTACCAGCAGAAGTCGCATCGGCTGTTTCCTTTTTATCTTCAGGCTGCTCCTTCTTCCCATACGACATATCGGTAAAACCCGTGGTTTCACCGCAGGAAGCGGCTAATGCGGAAAAAAACATGACAGCTGCTGCAAGGGTAATTTTTCCATAAAAAGGGAGTTGTTTGCTCCTGATCCATATAATCGACATATGGCTCCTCCATGGTGATGGTATGAATCAAGGCGCCATAAACAAGGCTGCCTTGCAAAAGGAGCTCTCGGAAGATCCATGAAAAAATATAATGGGCGGAAAAATACTAATAAATTTTCAAATAGTTGCCAATATCACCAAACCCGCACCGGTAAATGATAATCATTATCATTTATTCAATTCCCCTTCGGTTTTGAGTTTTCTGATCGAGCCGTCCTCATCGACAAAATAATATCCCGGCCTGTCGATCAAAATTTCCAGCAGTCCTCTTTCCTCAAACGTGTAGCCCCTGATTTTCAAAAACTCCGGCGTGCGGACCTCGGCCATCTGGGCTGAAGAGAGAACCGCCTGCCTGTGCCCCGCGTTTTCAACCTTGAGGTTTTTAAGAAGGACCTTGGCGCCAGAGGCCGCGGAAATTTTTAGCGACGACCCGCTTTTGACAGTGACTCCATCCAGCTTTATGTCCTCTCCGTCCACGATAATTGTCGATCCGGTCTCCAAAGTCAGATTCACAACCTTGCTTTTCACCTCTTCAACAGTCAGAGCAAACGCAGGCGACAGCAAAACCTTAGGGCCATCCTCAAATGGAACGCCGTATATGAGACTCGCCTTTGCTGCCGCAACACTTGCACCAGCAAACATGCACTTCATACGTCCCGCATGATAAAAATCGCTTTCCGCAGTTGCGGCCGATTCAGGGGGCGCCCCCTTTTCAAATTTGTCGGCGGCGTCCTTCAAATTGTTTTTATTGGCCGAAAAACACCATTTCCTGTCAAACACGGTGACCCCGACTCTCTCGTTCCCGTCAAAAAGCTTGGGAAGATCTTGCATCATCGTTTCAAGCCTCGTTGGACTCTTGAAAGCGGATCTTCTCTCGTCGGCATATTTGGGATTTACAAACTCGGCGATAATCCCGCTCGTCCTTTCAAGGATTTTGACATATGTCTCGTTTCTGATTACAAGAACATTTATGTTGCCCGGAAAAAGCGAAAACCCGCTCCCGGACGCGACATCCCCCCGCGGGTCCACTGTAGCGCGAAGAAGAGGGTCAAGCAGATTATACTCAATATTGAGGGTTTTCGTCTCGGTTCCCCTTGTAAGCTTCGCAATGGCACCCACAGCCTCTTTGGGAACGCGGTTGACAGCCACTGAATTGAAATCAAAACCATGCCTGATTGAAGCCCCTATGGCCGCAAAAGCTGCATTGAAAACCTGACCGTTCGTGTCCTGAATAAATAACAGATATCTGATCCCGCCTGCAAGCAGCCTTGCCGCCGTACCGCTCGTATGCATCAGTATGTGGATATCGCCATGTCCATGCGGTTTCAGGACAAGCCTGTATTTTTCCGACATGGCAAGGTGTCCATCGTTATCGATTATGGCGGGAACAAGCTCCTGCCTCAGTATTATTACCTGCTGCGGCGACAGGCCAAAATATCCGTTTCTTTCAAGCGACTCCAGGGTTCTCTCATGGGTGTCGCCGGAAGTCATGATTATAAATGGAACCTTTTTGCCCGAATGGACTTTGGATTCCATCGCCAGGATTACCCTTGAATAGTGCCCAAGATAGGTGGTCCCTGTAACCACCTCAAAGGGAATATCAAGTTTTATCCCCGAATAGCCAAGCCTCTCGCCAAGCCCGCCAGCAACAAGCACGACTGCCACCTCGCCGAGATGGGACAGGGCCTGCCTCTCATACTCAAAATACTCCTCGCCAAAATCGGTCAGATTTACAGTATCAGGCTGGGACGGGGTATATCCGTCAAATGAATTTTTCCCTTCGCGGGTCTCCCTCAGAAGCCGCCTGCCATTTTCCACATAAGCTTTGACTCCGCCGGGATATGAGTCATTTATCCTGACAAGTTCCGCCATGAATGCGACCTTCTCGTCATCGCGTATTCCAGGATCGTCCCAATCGTGAAAAAGATGGGACTGGTCCAGTTCCTGGAGAAGAAGTTCCGCAAGTTTTCTGCCAGTCTGATTTATGACAGAAGAATTTTCAATATTTTTAAGAAAGCCTTTCAGTGAAGGGTTGTTTTTTATTTTGTCAGGCCAGCTTTTCACCGCATCCCCCATTTTTCAATTTCCGTTAAATATCAAATCAAAACCACAGATTTTCAGGAATAACATCTTTTTGCCTTAAAAGCCACTTTGGGTTCAGGTCTGACTTCATCCGCCGGCAACGGGCGGAATAAAAACAACGCAGTCATTTTCCTCAAGGGTACTGTCCTTGGACGCGTAATTCTCGTTGACGACGAGCATTACCTGATCGAGGGTCAACGGAAAATCATATTTTTCGCAAAGTTTTCGGTATAGAGTGATACCGGTCTCATCCGAATCGATTGGAAATCTTTCCTCACTGAGTCCTGTTTTTTCCCTAAGTAACGCAAAATATTTAATATTTACATATCCAGCCATAAAACCTTCCAGACCTGGCACAAAACCGGGACGCTGTTTTGCCATTTTTATTTGTCAGCCCGATAATCCAAATTAATCGTGTACACATTTTCACATTTTGCGGCAATTGTTTTCCCAACTGCATCATGATGGTTTTTTTCTGAGGAGATTGAAATTATAAACGATTCATGACAGCGACCGCCAGACTCGAAGCAACAACATCCTCATCTCCAATAACTTCTGAAGCACCCAGGTCTACAAAAAGTGGAATGTGGACCTGATATCTGGCCCTGACGATAGTAATTGCATCAGGCGACAATTGCCTGACATTATGAAGCACCTGCAATATTGTAGACTTGCTTGGGATTGTAATTACAATCAGTCTGGCGCCATCGATGCCAAAATGCTTCAGGACCTCATATTGCTGAATATCACCGACATAACATTCAAATCCAAGGGCGCGGGCCTTTTCAATCGCCACCCTGTTCAGATCAATTATTATCGCTTCACGACCCGCCTCCTTTATCTTTCGGGCTACTTCCTGGCCGGCAGGACCAAATCCAAGGATATATATCTCTGCTCCTGGATGTTTATTTGAATGAGACACAGTCTTACAGGATGATTTCTTCCTAAAGACTCTATAGTAAACAAATGAGGCTATACGGTTGGCATTTGTAACCATAAATGGAGTTGCAATCAGACATATGATCGTCACCGAGATGAAAAGTTGAAAAAAATCATCGGACATCAGTCCGCCATTCTTTGACAGGGTTGCAAGAACAAATGCAAATTCTCCAATCTGTGCCAGACAGAGTCCTGAAGCGATTGCAACGGTCGATGGTACCCTGCATATTCTGAAAAGCAAAGCGGTCAGGAACGTTTTTCCAATCAATATAATAAATGCAAATCCCAGAACCATCCCAAAGTTCCGAAAAATCCATACAGGATTAGCCATGATTCCAGCAGCACTGAAAAAAAGCGTCAGAAGCAAAATTTTAAGAGGGGAAATATCGGATCGAATCTGTGGAGCAAAAGGAGAGCTCGCAAGAATCATTCCGGCAACGAAAGCACCCATCGCAGGCGAAATACCGATCTTGTGCGAAAGCCATGAAGAGCCGATTGCCGTTGTTACGGTTAAAATCACAGCCATTTCCCGGTTTTTCTCAAGGGTAAAAAGGCCCATAACCCTGACAGAAATTTTGTTGAGTATAATATACAGACCGGCGACCAAAAAAACGGCACCTGCTACAGTAATGCCTACTTTGTAAAGGATCTCTTTAGAAGTGCCTTGGGAAGTCATCAATGAAACGATAATCGCAAAAGGTACCACTGCAATATCCTGCATCAGCAGGACGGCAAGGGCGTTCCTGCCGTGAGCGCTGTCCATTTCAGACTGATCCGCCAGTATGCGAATCACAGCGGCCGTACTGCTCAACGATACCATCATTCCTATGGTAATGCTCAGCAGGAATTCGACATCAAAAAAATGACACACAATAACTGCAAAAAAAGGAGTAAGGAGAATTTGAAGAATGGATGCAACAATTGTACTTCTTCCAAAAGCCCTCATCTTTTCCCATGAAAATTCAAGTCCAAGACTAAAGAGAAGCAAGGAAACACCCAATTCTGAAATGGCTGATATCTCTCCTTCGGAACCAACCAGACGCAGGCTCCCGGGACCGGCCAGAAAAACGCCGGCCAGCAAATATCCGACAAGAGGGCTCAACTTTAACCGAATTGCCACACCGCCCAGTACCAGAGCTGCACCGAGTAAAATCCCAATGTCTGCCAACAATACCCAAAAAGACATTATCATTCCGCATATTGTGAGTGGATCTGTGGAGATATCAGATTGTCTTTTACTCCCAAATCATAAAATCACCTGATATCTCATACTTATTTTATATTATGCATCTTGATAATTATACACATTTTTTTGCAGCAATGCTTCACTTCGTCCAGCACGACGCCGGGAGCTCCTGAGCTACAAACAGCGCGTTTTTCGGTGAAAAACTTTTTCGATTGCCTCGATAAGCTTGTCTATTCCGCTGACCTTGTCAAAGAAACCATCGGCAAGCGTGCCGATAGCCTCGCTCTCCTCCGGCCGGAGATATCCGGACATGGCTATGACAACCGGACTATCGCCAATCTCCTTCCTTATCCGTCTCAGCAGTTCCAGCACATTTCCTTTTGGAACGTGAACATCGGCAATAACGATGTCAATACCACGGCTTTTTATTGTTTCAAACGCAGCCGGGGCACTCAGCGCTTCAAAGACAACACCGCCCAGATCCTCAAACTCAATGCGCAAGAGATCCCTGAAGTAGTCTTCATCTTCAATGATCAGGATTTTGCTACCTTTGATGAAAGAACCATGGCATGCCGCTTCTTCAGAAGTGGCGTGGTCCCGGATGGGCACATCAGTCTGCCTTTTCGGAAGTCTCAGTACAAACCTGGTTTGGGATGATGACTCATCAAGAAAGAGATCCCCTCTGTGTCCCTGTGCCAGACTTCTTGAGATATTCAGGCCGATTCCAAGCCCCTTTCCCACCTGCTTTGTGGTTAAAAAAGGAGCAAAAAGCCTTCCTCTGATCTCCTTTGGAATGCCCGCGCCCGTGTCGGTGACCGATATTTCAACAAAGTCGCCTGTATTCACATAACCCAGCCTTATCTCCCTTACCTTTTCTTTTTCGAGGATATCACAGGCATTGTTTATGAGATTCAGGATGATTTGCGATATCTCTGACGGCCTGCATTCAACTCTGACATCAGGCATCTCTTCGACCACCATCTCAATATTATGTGACAGCAGCCTCCCCTTGCATAAAATCATTGTTTCATCGATTATATCCTTTAAAGAAGCCATGACAAAAGGATCGCCGCTTCCATCCCTTGCCATACAGCGTATGGAATTGATTATTTTCAAGATCCTTGTTGCAGTTGTCTGAATCAGCCTGATTGTCTTTGATACTTCCGGATCTGACTCCTCATTCAGAAGGATTTTTTCCAGGCGCATGCTTGCCGAGCTGATTATCGCAATCGGATTATTTATTTCGTGGGCAATACCGCTCGACATCTCGCCGAGAGCGGCCAGTTTTGAAGCCTGGAAAGACTTGACCGTCAGATCTTTTTGACGTTTTTCAGCCTCTTTTCTTTCCCTGATATCCCTCATAATGCCGACGGCACACCATTTCCCGTTAAGAAAAAGTGAAGAGAGCGACAGCTCAATGGGGATTTCAAAGCCAGCCTTTCCTACAGCGCTCAGTTCCACTGTTTTTCCGATTACCTTGCCCTCTCCGGTATGCTTGAATCTGTCGAAAGCCTCGACATAGTTTCCAAACAGTTCTTTCGGACTGACGATTGAGTGAAGGTTTTTGCCTATCATGTCATCGGAGCTGTAGCCGAGTATCTCTTCGGCGGCCTTGTTCCAAAAAGTGGTATTTCCATCATTATCGATCATTACTATGCCGTCCTTGGCGGCGACGGTCACAGACTTGAATATGCTTATGCTGTTCAGGAGAGCCTCTTCAACCTTTGCCAGTTCGTCCCTCTCTCTGGCCAGAATCTCTTTTGCGACCATCGTCGCCTTTATCTCCTCGCCCAGCATTGCAAGACCAAGGAGGACCGCGTCGAGTCCGTCATCCGCAAAGTCGGAGGTGGAGGTCGGAACATCATAGTTCCCCCTGGCAATCTCGCAGATGGAATTTAAAATAACCTCGACTTTGGCTTCAAAAGACTTTCTGAACAGTTCGCCTTCTGTCATTTCAAGTACCCCTTCAACCAGTCCAGAGCATCGGATTCGGATGTGAATATTTGCACAGGATTAATGTGTTTGTTGATCCCGATAAAAAAATTTCCTATTATTCTCGAAACAGGAGAACTGACAAGAAGCGCCGAGGCTGAAACATATCTGGCCGCCTCAGCACCGGCAAAATAGTTTCTGGCATCGCGGCATATGGATTTTATCCCGGACAGATCGATAAGAACCGGAACCGATCTTCCTTCTGTCATTTTTGAGATCTCCGCTATCGCTCTTTTGGCATCATCCAAAGAGACCTCGCCGTCCCTGTTGACAACAACCCTTACTATGCCGTCATCAGCAAGTTCAATCGTATCCACTCGTGTACAGACTTTTGCCATAGCCGCCATCTTCACACCTCAAAAAACAACTCACAGGCAGATGCTCCCAACACTATTCAACCACTTTTTCTCAGATCAAAGCGGTGGAATTCGAACTGTTGAAAGAAGGCATGCCCTCAGTAAAAATACGGATATCATCGCTCTGTCTATCATAAAAAAATATGGCTGATTTTCCCACAGAAATTGAAGAAAGCATACAGAAATGTGAAATTTGACTGCATTGCATGATACCGGAATACCAGCTACATCCGTAGAATACATAGTTTCATCTATGGATTATATGGACAATAGATGTAAAATACAATCATATCTCCAAATTTCCTGATAACCAGACTTTAAGAAAAGAGGATATCTTGGGTTTCATAGAATCGAAAAGTTACCGCCTCAGCAACGAAATCATGATTATTGACGACTGTCCGGACAGTGTTCACCTGCTGACCACTATAACAGAAAAGGCGGGATACACCGCAGTTGGCACCATCGATGCAGCCTCGGCATTGTCGCTGCTTTCCACGCGTTCACCTGAACTCATACTGCTCGACATACATATGCCGCTGGTAAATGGATTTGAACTGTCCCGAAAGATCAAGGAGAATCCGCTGACAAAGGAAATACCGATAATATTTATAACATGCCTTACAGACATTGAAAGCAAGAGGAATGGATTCGAGTCGGGCTGTTCCGATTATATTACCAAGCCTTTCGATATCGATGAGGTCAGGCTCAGAATCGACCATCATATCTGCCTCAGAAGATACAGAGAAGAACTTGAAAGGAAAAACATTCTTCTCAAGGCTCAGGGCGAGGCGTCCTGGGATGGGATAGCGGCCATTGATTCTGACGGGAAGGTCATGCTGTACAATGAAAATATCGTCAGGATGTGGGGAATCCCGGACAGTATGATATCGGAACAGGATGAAAGAGAGGTTTTGAAATTTATTCTGGGCAAACTTGAGCATCCGGACCATTTCCTGAAAAAACTGAGAAGCCTGTTCGGGAATGAAAAGCAAAAAGACACGTACGAGTTATGTTTGAAGGATGGCAGGATATTCGAGGGGTATTCATCCCCTCTGTCCTCCGATGAGGGGAAATTTTTGGGCAGGATATTGTTTTTCAGGGATGTCACTGAAAAACACAGGCTGTGGGAACACTTGCGGCATCTTGACAAACTTGAGACGCTCGGGGTTCTGGCAAGCCGGATAGCACATGACTTCAACAACCTGCTTGCCGGGGTCTTCGGATATACCCAGCTTGCCAGAAGATATTGCAATGACGGCAGGGTTTTGAATCATATCAATAAGGTAAACATGCTTTTCGACAGAGCCAAAGGACTGACACAGAAGCTCATGGCTTTTTCGCGGGGTGGAGTCCCCTCAAAGAAAACTTTTTCCATTTTGGATCTTTTGCACAGACAGGCAAAATTTGCTACGGGAGATTCGAATGCCCTTTATGAGATCAAAGCGGCCGGCGAGCTGGGTTTTTGCGAAGCCGATGAAGATCAGATAATTCAACTTATAGAAAATATTTTAAAAAACTCCATCCAGGCGATGCCTGAAGAAGGGGGAAAGATAACCATATTTGCGGAAAATGCTGATCTACCGGCTGGACTTGTTTCAAACCTGAAAGCCGGAAAATATGTCAAACTTACTTTCGAGGATACCGGACATGGAATAGAGCCTGACATAATT
>JADFZC010000862.1 GCA_015232735.1 Oligoflexales bacterium
ACCCTTGGAGTAAGGGCATTCGGTAAAGATATAAAAAGAATGAAAAATATCTTGTCCAATTTGGGAAAATTATTTTTTGTCTCAAGAAAATTTCTGGAAAACAAAAACAGCCAGAAACAAAGTGAGCCCAGAAAAAATGGGATGCATCTGTTTGCCCACCACGGATTATTCGGCCACAAATACTGAAAGGCCAGTCCGTTCAGCGATGATTGAAAAACGAAAAAACTTGATATGTAGAGAATGTAATACAAATAATTGATGTTTCCAATCGTAAAATAGAGAAACATATTATAGAACACCATGACCAGAATCATCCCGTAATATAAAAACAGGCCGCCATATTCCGATGTTTTTTCCTGTGCAAATTTTTCGGGTGACCACAGTGCGAGCGGAAATTGGAGTGAAGTACTGCCCTTACCCTTCAAATAAAGAGTTTTTGTCTCAAATGGCTTTATTGAAACAGGAAAGACAAAATTCATGTTTTTGAATTTGCGCTCGCTGAATGGCCTAAGGTTTGAAGCCTTGCGAACGTCCAAAGATCCATCGGCAGAGTAAATATATAACTCAAGTTCGTTATGGATGGCATATCCCAATTCAAAAAGCCAATTTCTGCTGTCAGGCAGGCTGTTCTCGATTTTAAGCCTGAACCAGTATGCCGAATTGCTGAAACCGAAATTCGGAACATCCCATCTGCTGTCTTGCCAGAATTTTTCGCTTTTTTGCGACGTGATATCGTCTATGGTTAAAATACCCTCCCTGTCCTCGATATATTGGACAACTCGTCCCAGTTGATAACGATCGATTTCGTCTTTAAGTACAATCTTTGGAAAGGCGTCGTTTCCCCTGTCATTTGAAACGGCCGGCGAGGGATTGCTTGCAACATCCCGGGTTAAATCCTTCAAAGTATCAGCTGTCGCATCAGATGAAGGCTGGTTCGATGCAGGAAAATCTGTCCCGTTGTCCTCATCGCCCATAACCGACCTGGCCATTTTTTCCGAACCTGCCTTAACCCCCTTCCTGACATCCTGCCTCGCAGCTTTCCCCTGAAGTTCCTCCGATCCCGGAGGCTTCATCATTACCGATCCACCGAAGTCCGCGTGAAGCCGTGGCGTGAGGATGGCGAAACAGACAATAAATAAAAAAAGAATCTTAGAAAAAAGTCGCAGATATCCTGACACCCCCCTTGAAGAGGCTGGAACTTTATACGCAGCTCCTGCCGTTTCCGGGGAAGGCCAGGGATCATCATAAAAAATGTTTTCTGTCCAAAATGATTTCATATAACTTTCATTTGTCGTTATAGTTCCGCACTTGAACCTTGCTTACTAAAAATCAAGCACATCTTTTGTCTTATTTTTTTATCTCATACCATCATCGGATTTTTATTCGAAATGTTTAACTGATATTACAAAATGCGCTGCTTTTTTCTCCCAAGTGACCGTCAACTTTTTGACGGTCTTTGCGAGTTTGGCGATACAAAACATCGGGTTCTCGTCTTGATGATCTAACCAAAATTTGGGCCAATACCTGTATCGAAGGGCTCCAATCTGAACTATTGAGAGTCAACAATAGAAAGGTTTTGTATGTGAAAAAAGGGAAAACAAAAGCATCAAAGCACAAGCGGTATGAAAAAAGAGTATTTAAGCCGATCATGAAGTTCAGTAAAGATGAGATCAAAAGAATAAGATTAAAACTTCAATTTTATTTTTGAAAAGATTTGAAAAAGGAAATTCTCATAGGATCAAGTTATCACAGACTGAAATGGCCAGTCTTCTAGGCATAAGTGTAGATACGTTACGTCGTTGGGAGCAAGGTACAAATAGTATTACTGGCCCGAATGCACGCCTACTCGAAATTTTTGGAAGTAAAAAGCATCGAGATATAATTGATGATTTTGAATTGAAGGAAGCTTGAATATTGATTCTGTGACTATTTGACTTGAGAGTACGGAGTTTTCCATAATTTTCAAATGCAACACCTCATATCGAAGAGATTATTGGTATGGCAATAGAAGATTCCCTGGAAAAGAGAGATCCTATAAGAAAGGAAGTTTCTCGAAAGAGAATCAATACCAGACAGAAACAAGATCAAGCGTGCCGTAAGACCATCTGAACTCGTATTTCTTGCCGTCTTCAAGCCTGTATTCA
>JADFZC010000863.1 GCA_015232735.1 Oligoflexales bacterium
ACAAATTTTAGGATAAAATTTAATAGACTCTAGAGGCAATCCACAGCCTTTAGGAGACGTTCCAAAAAGATGTCTCACCAGAGGGAAGGAGTTTGTCATCAATACTGAAAAAAAAGAAAAATCTGATATTCTGGAGCTGGATGAACTTAATCTCGGAAATCAGGACAGAACCGAAGAGGAGCCGGATAAAAAACCCGGAGACAGCAATCTCGATGAGCTTAAAGCCAAGGCCGAGGGCGGCGATCTGGAATCGCAGAAAGCGCTTGCCATACTCTATGAAATCGGACTGTCCGTAAAAGCCGATCCTGACGAGGCGATGAAATGGTGGGGCAAGGCATCCGACAGCGGAGACGGATGGTCATCGTTCAATCTGGCAAAACTTCACGAGAAAACCTCCGGCAAGGACGATCCGAAAATCAAGCTTCTGAAGGAAAAGGCCTTGAATGCTGGGTTCTCATTCCCTGAGGACAAAATCTCGATTCTAATGAGCGAAAACAAGAGCTCCGGCAGCGACAGAGCCGCCCCGGACGAAAGAAACAGGGAGCCGAAACAGCAGGTAAGTGCCGGCTTCGGAAAAATTCTTGTCGTCGATGATGAAAAGAGAATTCGTGATATCCTGAAGCTGGCGGTCAAGGAAAGCGGATTCTCATCAGTCGAAGCGGAGGATGGAGCCGTCGCTTTGAAGGTCGTGGCTGACAATCCTGATATCTGCATGATAATGCTTGACCTAAGAATGCCAAACGTCAACGGATTTCAATTCATAAAGACTCTAAGAGCGCTCAGGGCCGCTGAAGGCGTACCGATTATCATGGTTACGGGCAATGCAACCCCGGAGAATATCGCCGAAGCCAAAAAGCTCAAAGTCACCGCCTGGGTGACCAAGCCATTCGAGATAAATGCGATATCCGACATCATAGTGCGATATCTGGGCAACAGAATGAAGGCAGGAGCGGCCTGAATCCATTGGAATCGGACTATTTTCAAAGAGTCCCGGAATATGTTCCGGTTTCACATTCCTCTATCTTTGCCCCTTCGGAAAGCTTGTTCATCTTTATCAGCATATCCACAAGATAGTTCGTCCTTTTCTCAAGGTACTCCCTTTTCTTTTCCTTTTCCCTCTCGGGGATCTTTTCAAGGCCTATGTACGACCACGCGGTCTGGCATGCATCAGCTATGTTTTTTATATTATATTCCGGAATGTCGTCAAGGCCATCGCCGATTGTATCCCATGAATATCCGGGGGCCTTCTTCATCGACTGCTGCTGGATGAAAGAACTCTTCCTTCTGTAATGGGATATGGGGGAGAGACCCAGGGAAGGTTTCTCCTTCGGATTTGTCAACTTGACCCAGCTCTCAAGTTCTATCGGCTGTTTGGAGAAGGACGGATCCAAAGCATATGCCTCGTCATCCGAGATTTTGTATATTGGAGCCACATGCCAGCGCCAGTTTGCACCCTGCGGCCTGAGTTTGCCAAAAATATACTGATTGTTCACGGGAATTTTTTTAACGGTCAGTTCCATCCCCATATAAAGGGATCTGGCATAACAGCCTCCCGTAATGGCGGAAAAGGGAAGATAGTTAATTTTTTGAACAACCTTGTTTGCATGAGCAAGCTTCTTGTACTTGGATATCAGCTCATTTTCCTCAGCCGCCCTTGCGCCGGCTGAAAAAAAACAGGACAAAAACAGGGCTGTCAAAAGACAGGACCATGCCTTCGCCGCATAAAATTTTTTCGTTTCCACTAAAATCATTAAAAAACTCCATCAATCATCCAGAAATTTTCAAACAGGTGCGAACAACTCTAAACGAGTCCTGTTTTTACAGATGAAAGAAGTATGCCAGTTGTGCCTTAAAAAATTTTGGGCAAATATTTCAAACAAATAAGCAAGTTAATACAACACACACAACAGCGCCTGATATAGCTCTGTAAAAAATAAAGGCATCAGAAGTAAGATTTGTTGATAAACAGAACAAAAGTCCCTGTTTTAATGAAGCGATCGCTGATAAAACAGATATGAAAAAAAATTGATGTGCTCATCGATTTCCTTGTCGTGCGCTTTGTGCCGGGACTGACTTTTTTAACAAGGTGATTTCAATGACTTTTTCTGATAACGATTTTTCAAGGATGACAGAAGCAAGGTA
>JADFZC010000070.1 GCA_015232735.1 Oligoflexales bacterium
CAGGAGATTTTTATCGCATTTCATTTTTTCCGCAAGGCACTCCAGAAAGTCTCTAAGTGAAACCGGACTTCCCGAACAGGCGTTGTAAATTCCGGTACTGGTTTCCGAGAGCCCTTCAAGGACCGACCTGTAAATCATGACAAGGTCGTCAATGAAAATAAAATCCCTCTTTTGGGTGCATGGCGTAAGATCGACCGCCCTTCCGTTTCTGAGACTGTCAAAAACCGCCGGTATCAGCCTTTTCGGTTCATCAAAACAGCCGAAGGGAATAAAAATCCGAAGCACGGCTGTCGGGATATTCAGTTCCCTTGCAAGGGCTATCGACCGCAGGGACGTGGTCAGCTTCGACAGCCCATACGGAGTATTTGGAACACATGCTATCGATTCACACAGCGCCAAGTCCGAATTTCCATACTCCATCGAGGAACCGGTGACAATCACCTTTTCGACATCATATTTTTTAAAAAGATTGTAGCACTCTTTCAGGCAAAAGAGGTTGGTTTGCAGGGACTCCTCCAGATTATAATCCAGACTGCTGTAATTTTTTGCATATCCGGCATGGTGTATCCAATGGTCGGGCCTGCATCCTCTCAGAGCCTTCTCCACGGAATCCTTATCCAAAATGTTCATACAGATAATCTCAACGTCAGATTTGATACTGTCAAGCCTCAGCCTGCGAAGACCTTCATAGTCCCAAGGCTCCCTGGTACATGTTCCAATCACTTGATAATATCTTGAAAATTTTTTTGCCAGATGACATCCGACAAAACTGCTGACGCCGGTAATCAGGACTTTTTTCATAACATTCCCATAATTTGTTATTTTTAATAGAAAATTACATTATCACCAAACCTGTGGCATTTGCAAAAAAAAATCATTGTCATGAGAATTGAATATGTCAGGCAATATGGTTGTTTAAAGCAACGTTATGCGATTATCCTGTCATTAATGCTCTGAGACTTATGGAGCGTATTCAATTGAATTATAGAAATATGGCGACTCTTCGTTGTCCTTTGTCACATATCTGACAAAAATTGTCTTCGTTCCGGAACTTACAGGGCTGCCGCTGAGAGTGTAGGTTGTTGATGCGGCTGCCGGCCTGAGAAGCGCGCTGTCGAGGTCCTCCGCAGACTCGGCGATCTTCATCCACCGCGCTGAAGGGGGAGGGGTAAGCGTAAGATTAAGCGTTGCCGAACTTGTGGTTGCGGCATTGTCGTTTATCACAAGCGTCAGCATCGCCGACGGGAACAGGTCGAGAATGATGGTGTCCGAATAAATCGTGCTGGGCTCTCCGTCTTCCGAAACAAACTGAACAAATGCGGAAAAATTGCTTGAATTCCCCTCAAGAGTCCAATCCTCAAGCGGTGAGAGGGCCCTGAACGGGGAATCAGGAATTGCCTCGATAGAGGATGCAATCCTCATCTGCCGCGCCATGGGCGGTATCAGAATGTTCAAATGGGCATCACGCGTGAAAGCGAAAGCGTCTCCGTCATTGATCGCCACGCCTCCAAGATCGACAGGAAACGGGTCATACACAATGGTATCCGAGTATAAGGAGCTCAGTTCCCCGTTTTCAGTTATAAACTGCAAAAACACTGTGAAATTGCGTCCGACCCCCTCGAGTATCCAGTTCTCCAGGGATGATAGTGCCCTGAACGGAGTTGTAAGGATAGCATCCGTTGATGAAGCCAGCCGCATCTGACGGGCCCTCGGCGGAACAAGGATATTTAGAAGAACCCGCCGGCTCCCGGTTATGGGCTCCCCGTTATTGATCGCAATCCCTCCGAGATCCACCGGGAACGGATCATAGATGATTTCTCTCATTGTAAAGGGACTCACATCGCCATAAATATTCCTGAACCGTACACAGATTGTATGGACACCCAATTCATAGACCATGAAATGCGCTATCGGCTCAACGGGTCTGAAACGGTCGCCAGGTCCTCCTATCAGGTTTCCATCGACAATACTGCAGCTTCTCGCGCCAAACTCCATAGCGACAGCTTCGGAGATTTCCATCTGGGTGGCTGCGGCCGGCGGCCTGATCGAGAGCATGAGCGAGGGGATCGGGGTCACAGCCTCTCCATTGTTGATTATAAACGATCCGGGATCGAAACCATATGGATCGACAAGGATTTGCTGGGAGTTTGTGGATCCCTTATTGTCGGCTGGATCGGCATACTGGAGATAAATGGTCCTTAACCCGATTCCCGAAAGGAAAAATCGTATTTTCTTCTCGGTAGGGATCTCTATAAAAGGCTTTTCCATGATGACAAGCGGGTCCTCATCAATACGGTAGGCCGCAACTCCCTTCGGAACCTTCAGTGTTATGATAACCTCGCGGCTGTTTGTAACGGGAGCTCCGTCGTTGATGTAGAAAGCGGTGAGATCAGGTTCAAATTCCTTTACGACGGTGCTTCGCTGATAGACCCTGCTCGTTATGCCGTCCTTGTCCCGAAACTGTATGAATACTGTTTTGAAACCCGCCTGAAGGAATACAAAATCGACCTCGTCCTTGACGCTGATGAACGTATTGGTATACTGCTGGCGCGCTCCGGTCAAAACAACCCCGCCTCCCAGAAAATTGGTGTTTATGATATCCTCTTCATAAATTCGCATTTCCACGGCATTTTCAGGGGGATTGACCTTGATCTTCATCTTGAGGCCATAGACCTCCTCTCCGCCATCGCCAATAGTAAAGACATCCTCGTCCTTCAGCGTGGTGGGGAAGGGGACTATGCGCACCGATGCCTTGTATATGGCACTTAGGACACCCTCGGCCGTCTTGAACTGGCAGTAGATGTCGCGGAGGCTGTTTTCCTCCATGCTGTTTTCCTTCATATCCTCGGCACGTTTAATTGAGAAGGTATATTTGAACTGGCTCTGCACCTTGAAGAAGGGAGTATCGCTGCCTGTTCTGAAACTACCCAGATCCTCCGAAATCCTCATCATGGTGGCAGCGTTCGGGGGATTGATATGCAATGTTACCGCCCTTGATTTTACCTCCTCCGATCCATCCTCGATAGTGATGGCGCCTGTCTCGAAGAAAGGATCTGTCGAGACCGTCGCAGAAAGAGGGTCGGAGATTTTGTCTTTTTTCTCGCTTGCAAACTGGTAATAGAGGGTATGGCTTCCGGGTCCCGGAAAATCATAACTGACGTCGCTGCTTATCGGATTCCATTTTGTTTCGGGAAGCTTTGCGCTCTGGTCGTGAAAACGGATGAACCTGGCATGTCCGCTTTTTATCACCTTGAAATCGCGGCGGTACGGCTGCCCCGGCACAAGTGGCCTTGTAGACTGGTTTTGCGGTATCGAGACAAGGACTCCCGCAACAGTCTCCTTTGGAAAGACCAGAATCGGATAGGACAGCTCGATACTCTCCCCGGCATTGACGATCACCTCCGTGGAGGATACCGACGTATCATCGCCAAACGCGTATATCTTCACAATCCCGGAGGGAATATCTGAAAATGAAAATTGCCCCAGATCATTGCTGATTATCTCAGACCTGTGGGTCGCAAGCCGTATTCTCGGCGCGACTTCGCTTTCGCCGATGGCGTTTTTCATTTTCACGACGCCTGAAAGATTTGCGGGCCGTCCAAGGACAATGGTCCCCACATCTTTTGTACCAGCCGTCTCATAATCTATAGTCGCGCTGCGCCCCGCGATTTTTCCGTCAGCGCTCTCATATTCGGCATAAAGCTGAAAAGTACGGTCAAACGCCTCCCTGTATGTAAATTCCTCCCTTGCACGAACCTCCGCGAGTTTTGTCTGATCCATCGAAAAAACAAAAAGGCCGCTATCGTCGCTTGATCCCATGGCATCTGAAATTCCCGACACGTAGATACCGGCTCCCTTGACGGGCGATCCATCCCGGCTGAGCACATAACCTCTTATTTCAAGTCCGGACGTATTTTCAGACCTTGACTGTGATTTTGAACCTGACTTCTGACAGGATGAAGTCAAAAGTGAAATAAAGACCGTAATCAGGAAGACTGAAGGAATCCTGAGTTTTATAAATGAAATTTTTACGGTTCTCGAAGAAAACAACATTATTGCACCAAAAAACGACATCATGAAAGATACTGCAAACTGCATTAAAGAAACATTGCAACGAAACAAATTCATACTTCGATCAGAAATCAGGTCTGATAATCTAAAATGGAAATACAACAAACAGGCCTGACCCGTTGTCTTCGTATGTTTATGCAAAATACAGGCCATGAATCCCCAGGGATTTTTCGTCCTTTAATGTTTTCAGGTAGCATGTGGTAATTTTAGAAGGAATCCGGATACCCCAAATGTTTTTGGTTCTTTTTGTTCTTAAGGTGTCTGCAATTTGGCTGTCAGCTTGCCGGATTCAGAGGGCAAGCAGTTGTCAGTCGCCAGTTCTCCATATACAGACCAAGATTTGATAAGGTTAACTCATTAATAAAAGATAAAAAAAATGCCAAGAAACGCAAATACGACCACCGTTGCCGCTCCATAGCCAAGGCTCTGGCCAAGCGAGACCGGAAAGCTATGGCCAATCCATTTTCAGCCAGCACATCAATACTTGTCATAGTGGCTCAATATCTGTACCACCGAAATCCCCTTATCGTTTCGGATGGCCTATTTTCAACACCATATTTAATGTCATGAACCAGGGCAAAAAATGGTACCGGTAAATTTAACCTCCAGGATCACAAACAATTATATGAATATTCACCGTTGGCATGACTGTTGCTCAAATGAAAACTGCAGGACACAAATTTGGAGGAAGAAAAAATGAATAAAAAAACAGGATACAGATGGCTTTCAATATATTTTCTTTTAACAGCCTTTGGACTGGGATCAATCGGCTGCACAAACGGAAACGCTCTTTTCAAGGGGTCGTCACCATCAAAGGGCAGCGACAAGCCATCGGATTCACAACAAGACAGTAACCAAGACAAGGAGTACGATAAAAGCGGCTATTCAGATCCAAAAGAGGATCCATATCAGGGGACGGCTGAATACGAACAAAACCAGAAAACGTCAAACGACATTTCAAAAACCCCTTACGTTTTCTCGACTCCCAATAACGAAAGCGCTAAAGTGCCGGCCGACACAGGGATAAACTCTGCCTTTGGCAGTCCACCCGCAACCTACCCTTACGGAAGCTTCCCCGGTCAAGTTACATCTTCAGGTGCGACAGGCAACACAGCAGCGCCGGAAATTGTCGATGGGATGGAAGTCTATTCCAATTGCAGCCTCTGTGTGAACCGCGCCAGGCAGCTATCCGCCCAGTGCGGCTTCACCGCCGATATCTCGAAAACCGTCAATCTTGGATTTTACAAGGTCGATCCAAGCCGCGGTCTCTGTGATATCCACTTTATGGCGAACATGTATGACGAAATCGCTGATCATGAAGGCCACGATTCCATCCTGGGCAACCAGGTGGCACTATACTGTCCATGCCAGTGCGGATGGGCCAGTCAGGAATCTGATGGTTATGGCTATGATAATGGCTATAATTATGATGAATATTGGCTGTCAGGCAAGATGTGACAAAGGTCCGCAGCGGCGACCGGCTTTCAAAAAAATCAAGGATTTTTCTTTTTCAAAAAGCCATCCCCTGTTCCACCTGTGCCGTTTTCAGATCCATCCTCAGGCGAAATTCATCCTTTTTTTGTTCGAAAAAAACCAAATTCTTACCGAAAGGAAAGAATTGTATTGATTTATAAATTCAATCAAAAATTACAATCTTATAATATGAACTAAATTTTCAAAAAAATAATCCGCTATCTTCATTATAGATGATGGTTACCCACTTTGGCCTGATATTTTCAAGACATTTTGCGGCAGGGAACATCAAAAGGGGTGCATTAAGATAATGATTGGATACATTTTCACATTATTGACATTAATTTCACTCTCGGTCCTTTCAGCTTGCGGACCAAGCAAGGATCCATATTCCGATGTAACGGAAGATCCCCCCATAGCAAATACAACTCCGATAAAAACCAATAAAAATGACATAAAGTTTATTTCATTGTCGTTAATGAACGAAGCCTTGGAGGGGTTCATAAACTATGAAAAACGTCTTTCAACAAAACCCCTTGCAGGACTTTTGATGGCCACAGGCCAGACATCCACTTCATATGCCGCCGTAATTAAAGACAAGCAATGTGAAAAATCCACAGGATACAAGACCGACATTCCAACCGCCACCACCATAACCGCAAATGGAACTTATAAAATATGCGTCAAACTCTCCAAGGACATGACTGCCAGCGTATATGGAGAAACCAGGGAAACTTTCGTAAGGGATATAACACCGCCTGCACCTCCGAGCTCAATAGGGTTTGCATCCACCTATTCCAACACCGCAGCACCGCTTTTATCATGGGTTGACGGAACAGACGCCATAGGTTTTAAAACCCATAACGTCAAAGCATGCACCTCAGACGATTGCAATACAGGATGTACCACGGAACCCATAACATCAAAGACGACTTCAGCCACTCTTTCCGGACTTCGTGACGCCACAGTCTACTATGGATGCGTTCAATCAGTGGATGCAGTAGGAAACACTTCGAGCTGGATTTCATCCGTGGCGTCAATAATCGTCGATACAACTCTTCCAAATGCGCCGACAAACCTGGCGTGGAAGGAAAGATCTCCTTCAGGTCCTTCCAACGTGACTGCAACATGGACCAAATCAACCTCAGACGATGTCGTCTCGCAATACGTCGCCTACTACACCGACCCTGCCTGCGAAAAAGACATGATAACGGCGTTTGAAAAGGAAATTACCGATGAATCGGACAGTTATGTGGGTGAAGACAAGATTACCTATTATTTCGATGTTACAATAATAGACAAGGCGGACAATGAGGTCTATTCCGAATGCTCACAGGCTATGACCATAGATTCATCCCTGCTTCCTCCAAAAGCCACAGAACTCGCATGGTCACAAAGTTCCCCATATGCCGGTTTAAACGTGACAGCCACCTGGAAAAAATCCACAGCCACAAATATTGTTTCTCAAACCCTCACATATTATTCTGATTCGTCCTGTATCACGCAGGTTATCGACTCCATTGAAAAAGACAAAGACAGTCAAAGCGATACCCTGACAGGAGTCGACGGAGCAACATATTATTTCCAGATTGCCGCGACAAATGATCTCGAATATACGACATTCTCAGAATGCTCCTCAGAAATGCTGCTGGACAATACAGCCCCGGTGGCTGCATCCTCGCCAGCCTGGGCGGAAACATCTCCAAGCAATAACGTAAATGTGACTGCGACATGGAAGAAATCAACCTCCGATGACATCATAGGTCAGACAATCCAATATTACAGCGACATATTCTGTACCGTACAGACAGGCAGCGCGGTTTCACTTTCGATTTCTGATCAATCCGCCGTATTTTCAGGCACCAACGGAAATACTTATTACTTTAAAGTATCCTCCACTGATAAGGCAAGTACCGTTGTTTCATCGGATTGTTCCAGCGGGATGGCTATCGACACGGCCGCTCCTGATCCTCCACCTTCCAATCCGTATTGGACAGGTGGAACCTATTCTCAAAGCCGGACCATCACGGCAAATTGGACCCTGGGGGGCGCAGGACCGCAGGACGCCGTGGCGCATGAACTGTGGTTCTACACCAACTCAGGCTGTTCAAACCTTTACGGCTCGATCGTGACAGGGATCGGTGCAGTAGAAAGTTCCAGGAGTCATACCGTAACGTCAGATGGTACCTATTACTTCATTGTAAAGAACAAAGATAATGCCTCCAACAAGTCAAGTTCAAACTGTTCTGCCGGCATCACAGTTGATACAGAAGATCCTGATCCCCCGGCTTCTCCAGCATTCTCTGCAACTCTTTCGAATTCGGCATCCCAGACAGTTACATGGACAAATGGGGGAGATGAAAATTTCAGTACCCATGATTTGAAGGCATGTACATCAAATGACTGTTCCACAGGCTGCGGATCCACAGTTCAAAAAGCCTCCTCTCCTGGGACAGTTGAAGGTCTTGCAGATGGATCAACTTACTATGCCTGCATAAGATCAGTGGATCTTTCCGGAAGAACCTCCGCATGGATAGCCTCAAGTTCAACGATCCGGATTGATCTTACTCCTCCGTCCGGCACGATATCCATGGCTGAAACGACAGCAGGGTATTCAACCACCCGAGCTCCGGCACTCACGCTTACAAGGGATGCCGATGTTACACATTATCAACTTTGCAGCGACACAGCCACCTTTGGAAATGACTGCTCGGGAATACTCAGGGCATGGAGTTCATATACTGCTAATCCCTCAGCGTATGAATTTGATTCTGACGGTTCAAAGAGCATCTACGTCCAATTGAAGGATGAAGCAGGAAACATCGGTGCGACTGTGAATAGCAATTCACTCATTATCGATACTATAAACCCTGCCTCTCCACAGGCTGTAACTGTTCCTTCATATATTAATACAAACTTTGAGATAACGTTCACGCCAGGCACGGAGGCAAACCCCTCCCTGTTCAATATCAAGGCCTGCACCTCCGACAACTGCAGCACTGGATGCGTGGGGGCAACAACAACAGCATCCTCACCTGGGACAATCCTTGCAACGGCGCTCACAAACGGGACATCCTACTATGGATGCGTCCAGGCTACAGACGCAGTGGGACATATCTCATCGTTTGCCCCCTCTTCGGCAGTCGTACTATATGATATCACGCCTCCGTCAGGGACAATCTCTCTTGCCGAGACTGTCGCGGGATACTCAAATACGACATCGCCAGCCATCACGCTTACAAGGGATGCCGATGCCGCATATTACCAGCTTTGCAGCAACACGGCCACAAACGGAAACAACTGCTCGGGCGTCCTCAGGGCCTGGGCGGCATATTCGAGTACCCCCGCTGCATATGACTTTGGATCTGACGGTTCAAAGAACATCTACGTTCAATTCAAGGACAATGCCGGAAATATCGGTGCGACAGTCGCAAGCAACAGCCTTGTCGTCGATACGATAAACCCGGCCTCTTTTCAGGCTGTAAGCGTTCCTTCATACATAAATACAAACTTTGAGATAACCTTCACCCCTGGAACGGAGGCAAACCCCTCCCTGTTCAATATCAAGGCCTGCACGTCCGACGACTGCAGTACGGGATGCGTAGGGGCAACAACGACCGCATCCTCACCCGGGACAATCCTTGCAACAGCGCTCACCAATGGAACATCCTATTATGGATGTGTCCAGGCCACCGACGCCGTGGGACATACTTCATCGTTTGCCCCCTCTTCGGCAGTCGTACTATATGATATCACGCCTCCGTCAGGGACAATCTCTCTTGCCGAGACTGTCGCGGGATACTCAAATACGACATCGCCAGCCATCACGCTTACAAGGGATGCCGATGCCGCATATTACCAGCTTTGCAGCAACACGGCCACAAACGGAAACAACTGCTCGGGCGTCCTCAGGGCCTGGGCGGCATATTCGAGTACCCCCGCTGCATATGACTTTGGATCTGACGGTTCAAAGAACATCTACGTTCAATTCAAGGACAATGCCGGAAATATCGGTGCGACAGTCGCAAGCAACAGCCTTGTCGTCGATACGATAAACCCGGCCTCTTTTCAGGCTGTAAGCGTTCCTTCATATATAAATACAAACTTTGAGATAACCTTCACCCCGGGAACGGAGGCAAACCCCTCCCTGTTCAATATCAAGGCCTGCACCTCCGACAACTGCAGCACTGGATGCGTGGGGGCAACAACAACAGCATCCTCACCTGGGACAATCCTTGCAACGGCGCTCACAAACGGGACATCCTACTATGGATGCGTCCAGGCTACAGACGCAGTGGGACATATCTCATCGTTTGCCCCCTCTTCGGCAGTCGTACTATATGATATCACGCCTCCGTCAG
>JADFZC010000864.1 GCA_015232735.1 Oligoflexales bacterium
AACCGGCATTCCCATCCTGCTGAATACAAGTTTTAACGTAATGGGAAAACCAATGGTTCATTCGGTTGAGGATGCTGTAACCGTATTTGTCCATTCCGGCCTTGACGTACTCGTCATTGGCGACAGGATTTTTGAAAAATGCTGAAAAAAGGTTTCAAACCGAAGCAGGTATTCCTGTAATTCTCATATCAGCATAGGGGGTAATCATGATGATGAAAAAAGCGCAACCGGTCCGGCAGGAAGAGCTCATGCCCTGTACCCATGCCTCTCAAATTGAGAAGGATGCGCTGCGGTCACTTTTGCTGACAAAAAAGAGGTATGAAATTCTGAGTCTCTCTTTCCTTAAGGAATGCGGAAGGGTTTTTTTTGATGACGAAAATGCCATATCCCTGTTCGATTTGACGCCCGATGAGTATTACAGTCGGGGAATCCGGATTTCCGGTCAAACCTGCATTGAGTGTGTCGTTGACAAATGCTGCAGGGAAATTACCGGTATTTTGGATTTTTCAAAACTCGATAGATCTTTGGATGTACATCTTGTCGACATGTTTTCCGGTTCTGGAAATATGTTTTTTCATTTCTGCAAAAGACTTGACGCGAAAAAAAGGACACTGGTCGAGAGTGATCCGAATATCTGGATGCGCCAGGTTGAAAATTTTCGTGCCATAGATTTTAAGGCCACATCTATTTGCGGAGACTGGACTCAGGTCTTTAAGGAGGAAAACAGCAAATTTCCTGATATGAACTGCTTTCTTATTTCCCCGCCATGGGGAGATGGCTTCAGTTTTTCCCATGGGCTTGATTTGCTTAAGACAAGCCCTTCTGTCGTATCGATTCTCCGGTCGATCGAATCATATCTCAAGGTGGGATCAATTCGCAATTCTTCGGCCTACTGTTTCGTTCACCTGTACGAGGTTACCACTCCCGGATCTCTTGCGTTCATCCATGACAACTTTGATGTCATCGATCAGAAAATCGGGAAAATTATGCCTTTCGGATCAAATATCGGGTTCATGGTGGTCAAGATCTCGCGGTAGATGCATAGCTTTCTTTCAAGATTCGTTTTCCCGTTCAAGAAGACCGGTACACAGGAGTTTACCTTTGGTTTTTGACCTGTGTTTTCGAAAGAATGCAAGACTGATAAATAGAAGCCCCAATCCTTCGATGATACATACAGATTTTGCGCCTATGTAGTCCACGAGAAGGCCAAATAAAAAGAAGGATGCTGGGGTAATGCATCCTATCATGGCGAACAGGAACGCAAAAAAACGTCCTTTATACTCTTTATCGATATTACGCTGGAAAAAAGATCCGAAGATGACATTATTTACACCAAGAGCAAGTCCACAGATGAAAAGAGAGACTGCGTATAAAGGAAGCGATACGATAATGCCGGGAATCGCCAGTGCGAGAGCAATGATAAAGGCGCAATTTGCTGAAATCAGGTAAAGGTCTTTGATGTTCTTGAACAGTCTCTCTGAGAAGACTCCGAATATGATCCCGAGGGAAATGGAAGCTTCAAGATAACTTAGCATGGCAGTATCGCCTTTCAGAAGGTACATGGTGTATATGGGCATTACGATCGCCATCGGCGTGGTAAAAAAGCTTGCAAAACTGGATAAAAGCAATATCAGCTTGATTTCCTTTTTCGATTTCAAATATTGCAGCGCAGAAAAATCATCAGTCTCTTCCCCGAAGCTGTCCGTTTGAGTCTTAATTGGCTTGAAAGTGGAGAAAAGTACATTGACTGCTGCTATAAAGTAACCTGTGAAGGTTAATGCCAGAACCCCTGTAACTCCTATAATTCCTATGAGAATACCCCCAAAAAGAGCACCTGCAAAGTCCGTGAAAGATCCAGTGGACATCTCAAATGCAGTCCCTATCTCAATATCGTCGTCGTCCACCAACTCTTGTATGGATTTGGTTAATGTGGGTGTAATAAGAGCCTGAAAAGAGGCGATTAGAAATTCGGCCATAAAAGCGATAACAAGAGCTTCCGACTTCAAAAAATGGATCGATAAGAGGACAAAGGCAACACACAGGGATGCTATCACTGAAGAATAAAACAGAATTCTTTTTGAATTGTGGCGATCTATGATATTTCCAAATATTTTAAAAAAAAGGATCGAAGGAAGAGC
>JADFZC010000865.1 GCA_015232735.1 Oligoflexales bacterium
GCCTTCTGCAAACTCGGCTGCCTCCCGTGCCGAGGCGATTTATATGATCTCTATGTGAATTATGCCGATGATTCCGATCTGAGGCGCATTGCAAGGGATTATTACAATACTCCCGGCGAGGCCTGTTCAGTCAGGGATACGGACAGAAAGACGATACTTGACATCATAAGGCTTAAGGACAGGGAATTTACCGAAGCCTCATCTTCCATACTCTACTACTTCCTTCTTCGGGCGATTGACTCGGCCCAGGCGGCGAAAAACCAGAGGATAAGGAATGGTGGCCTGGGCGATGTCTCAAAGGAGCTTCCTGAGGATGACTCTCTTGGAAAGGACTCGGCAGAGGTACCCTGCAACGGCGAAAGGAAAGAGTGTACCCTTTTCAAAAGCCGTGTTCCTGTATACAAACTCATCAGGGGCGAATTTGATGAGATTGAAAAAACGGATCTCATTTCCGACAGGCAAAACCATAAGTACCAGTTCCTTTGCTGGAAGGTTGCCAGGGTGCCTTATAACATCGGCCCGAGGTCCTCTTCGATATGGGTGAAGGCAAAAAAGGAGGGAGCGGACGAGGAAGTCTGGATTCCAGGGGTGTTTTTCGCTTTCGATATCACAAATCCTGAATCGACGGGGTTAGCCGATTGCACCTTGCCGCTCCGGGGCAGCAGGTGACAGACGATCATCGTGGATAAATAGGCACAACTTTTGGCTAACCTTGGGAAATCCGTAGCAACAGCTTGTGGCAAGGCACGTGAGCATCAGATGACAAAAAATTCACTCAACTATTTGACTCGATGTTATGAGTTTAAGGCTGGATCTCTCCTTTCATAGCATGATGCGAGAATCAGGAAGCATGGGTAATAGTCAGAGTTTACTGGTGGTATTGAGTGGCAAAGGCCTAAATTCAGGTGGAAAGTATTAAAACATTCGACAGTTCAAGGTTTGGCTTTTGTCATTTAGGTTTTGGGTTTTCGCTTTTAGCCTGGATTTAAAACTACTGGAACTTGTTATCCTGAACTGAGGTTGATAGAATTTTTAATGTTCTATGGCATTTTCCGGACCCGGGATTTTTTATAGGCGGGACATGAAAATGGAAATTCGCAGAAAAATTTTATTGTTTTCAGCGCTCCTTGCTATCGTAAGACCGGATTGTCTTGCCGCAGGTTCGGCGATGGTGCCCGTCGAGTACGAACTTTCAGACGACTCTGACCTTGCAACGGGATACTCGGGCGTTGCATATGTTCCCTATCCATCCTCGACCATCCTGATAAATCCTGCGCTGATGGCGTCGGGCAGGAGATACCTCGTTTCCGGCGGTTTATTCTCGCCCAGGGAAAACAGGCCTTTTTATCGCGCCTCCATTGTCGATTCAGTGACGTCGAGGATGGCTCTTGGCATAGGGTACTCCGGGGTAAGCGGAAAATTCAGCCCTGAAAGAGCCATTAAAAACAATGACGCGCACACGGTGAGGAGGATTTCAGGGGGAGCGGCCTTCCCTTTTCAACTGTATTCGATAGGCATAAGCGTTCAGTGGGTTGAGGGATATGGCTTTCAGGATGATCTTTGGAAGGTGAAAAGGGGACAGTCCTACGGCATGGGGCTCTCCTCCCCTCAAGACGGCTTTTTCAGGTGGGGGGTTTCCTGGCAAAACGTCGGCAACAGCAAAATAAGCGAATTTGCCGCAAGGAGCTTTCGCGCGGGCATTGGGCTTCTTGCGCCAGAGGATAAAATTGGCCTGCATGTCGAGTACAGGACAAGGGAACGGTTTCTGTCCCATGAGGGAAACCTTTCATATCCCGGAGACACAAGTCTTAAAGACGACCTGGGACCAAAAGAGAGCCTTTTGACAGCCATGGCCACAGGCAGACTGGCCGATCAGTTCTTTGCATCCCTGGCTTACGGCATGGCCCTGCCCGGAAGTTCAAGAAGACTTGCAAGTTTCGGATTTGGCGGACGTTTTGGCAAGTATTCCCTTTCGTACATGATGATGCGTCCCTATCTCTCCTCCCCTCGCGTCGCACAGGGCATTCATTTGAGTTGCCTGCTTCTGTAGTATTCTGATATTAATATGTTTCTTTAATTGTAAGCTAATTTTATATTGATTTTATAAAATAATTTTATTAATATTATGACTGCCAAT
>JADFZC010000866.1 GCA_015232735.1 Oligoflexales bacterium
GAAAAATGACAATATAGTTGTGACATGTTTTGGAGACACTGTTCTTGAAGAGGGAATTTTTCATGAGAGCATGAATTTTGCCTCTCTCCACAAACTTCGTGTCATATTCTTCTGTGAAAATAATTTTTATTCAATATTTAGCCCACTTAAAAACCGTCAACCGGAGAGACCGCTGACAGATGTGGCAAAAGCCCATAATATGAAGGCTTGTTTTATTGACTCGTCGAATGTCTTTGAGGCTGCAAAGGCCATGAAACCTGTTGTTGACGATGTGAGAAATAATGAATATCCAATATTTTTAGAAGTGAAGACGTATAGATATGTCGAGCATTGCGGTCCAAACAGCGATGAGCATATCAAGTTTAGGCCTGAGGGGGAGCTTGAGTTCTGGAAAGCCAGAGATCCTCTTGGGATTGCCATGGCAGAATTGAGTCGTCTGGGATATTGGTCGGACGAGTGGCATGATGATATGGAACAAAAAATTAAGGAGGAGATTAGCTCAGCTTTTGAATTTTCCATAAATTCGCCTTATCCGGCAAAAGAAGAATTGGGGGCTTTTACATATGCAAAATAGAATTCTGACATATGCGGCTGCCATAAACGAAGCCACGAGTCAAATGCTTGAATGCGATCCTTCAGTTTTTCTCATTGGCATCGGAGTCCCTGATCCTACCGGCGGTTTTACTACAACACTGGGTCTGCAGGAAAAGCATGGTAAAAATCGCGTTTTTGATATGCCTGTTTCAGAAAACTGCGGCACTGGCGTGGTGATTGGTGCTGCTCTGATGGGGTATAGGCCTATTTTGGTACACTTGAGAAATGATTTTACGTTGTATGCAATGGATCAAATGGTCAATAATGCGGCCAAGTGGTACAGCATGTATGGAGGTCAGAAGTCAGTTCCTATTGTCATTCGTATGATTATTGGAATGGGGTGGGGACAGGGAAATCAACATTCACAAAATTTGCAGAATGTTTTTGCACATATTCCGGGGCTAAAGGTGGTGGTTCCGGCAAATGCCTATGATGCAAAAGGGATGTTGATAGCAGCGGTGAGAGATAATAACCCGGTTATTTTTTTGGAGCATAGATGGGTTCATTATACCACGAGCTATGTACCCCAGGAGATATACGAGGTCCCTTTGGGAAAGGCCAATGTCCTTAGGGAAGGTGAAAATCTCACCATAGTAACCTGGGGACAGATGGTTCTTGAGACACTCAAGGCGAATGAATTTTTAGCGGCTCAGGATGTTCATGCAGAAATTATTGATCTCAGGTCTTTGGATCCTTTCGATGAAGTTACAGTGAAAAAATCGGTTTCCAAAACGGGTCGGCTGCTTGTAGTTGATGGTTCTTGGAGAACTTGCGGATTTGCCGGGGAAATAATTGCGAGAATTTGTGAGGATGAGGAAATCAGGCTTTTATCTGCACCAAAAAGGATAACCTATCCTGATTTTGCAGTTCCATCCAGTCCCGGGCTTGCAAATCTATATTATCCAAGATCTATAGATATTTTTAAAATGGTTGGCAGGATTTTGGATCTTGATTTGTCATGCAAGGAGGTTGAGGAATATCACAAGAGCAGGATTCTTGATGCTCCGGATGCCAATTTCAGAGGGCCTTTTTAAGAGGAGGGGATTCTTTTGACATGAAGGCTATTGTTACAGGTGGTTGCGGTTTTATTGGCAGTCATATGGTAGATTTGTTGATAAAGCATGACATTGAAACGGTTGTGATTGACAACATTACAACAGGCAGGCTTGAAAATCTCGATCACCATATGGGTGAGCCGCTACTAAAAATTATTAGAGCTGACATTGCCGAGGACTCTTTTGATATTTCTTCGCTTGTAGCGGATGTTGATTACGTTTTTCATTTTGCAGCATTGGCTGACATAGTTCCGTCAGTTCAACAGCCAGCAGAATATTCCCCGGTCCGGGCACCACAATGGGTCGGCTTGTTAATGTGTGTGGACATACCGGTACCAGCAGCATGGCATCAATGGATGGATGGATGATAGGACCACCAGAAGAGAGTGCATAACCGGTTGATCCGGTTGGAGTAGCCACGATCAGGCCATCTGCACGACTGGAAAAAACAGATTGTCCATCAATGGTCACTGCGCATTCAATC
>JADFZC010000867.1 GCA_015232735.1 Oligoflexales bacterium
TATCATGTTTGAAGGAATGATGCCGAAATTTCTCAATGCAAGAAGAGCAGTGCCAATAAAGAGCATGCTGAACGCCATGACATAAAAACGGGCCGGCCTGTATCCCTTGACAAGCGACGATACTCCGGTTGCCATCAGAAGAAGCGCCGTGGTGAATGATCCGACATTGCCAAGAGGCACAATGATTTTTGAACCGAGTATCGAAAGAATAAAACCTGTAACGGACCATGGATACAGTATGAAACTGATAAGATAGTAAAATACCGGCTGTCTTTTTTTGGTTTGAAGGAATACCTGGGAAAAAAATGACAGCAGGAAAATATTCAGATAAATAGCCATGTAAATCGAATAATTTGCAAGGAATGTGTTCTCAGGCCAAAGGTACTTGAATGCCAGACCGTTCAGACCCGATTGGAATACAAGCCACGAAGAGACATAAAGTGAATAGATTATGTAGCCTTTGTCACGAATCGAGACAAAAAGAAAGAGGTTATAAAGTATCATCACAACGAGCATGCCGTAATAGAACCCCAGTATGGTGAGTTCCCGTGATTTTTTGGAATAGAAATGATCCGGCTCCCATATGGTGACGGGAAAAATCATCGATCTGTTGCTTTTACTCCGAAGCAGGACCAAAACCTTTCCATCTTGCGGGATCTCTATGGGAAAGACATAGTTATGATGGTCTATCATCCTGTGATGGTAGGGATAGCTGTTTCCGGTTTTGACAATGCGGTCTTTTCCGTCACTCGTTATAACATGGAGTTCGACACTGTTATGAAAGTGATAGGCAAGTTCCAAAAAATACTTCTGTCTGAACCTGCCTCGATTTTCAATCAGGTACCTTAACCAGTATGAAGAATCCGTGTATCCAAACGATGGGACTTTGTCCACACGGCTGGCATTCCACTTTAATCCGCCTTGCTCAGCATTCAACAATCCGAAAATATCGAGCTCAGATTTCGGATCCTCAAGATAATCCGTATATTTTGCCAGGCTCACTTCCTCAGACTGATCATCCAGTATGACAACAGGCATTTTTTTTTTTTTTCTCAAAAACAATGTTTGAATCTTTTCGTCCGAAATCTCCTTCAAAAAACCATCAGCCCAAATTCCATTGTTTTTATAAGAGTAAAAAGACTCTGCGAGGAGCACGGACCCTGATTCGATCGAGAGGATATTGGCAAACAAAACGGCAAATGCTATCACGCTAACGCTTTTATTCTTCATCGCTTGTAGCCTTTTTGCTTCAAGTACCAGGCCGCCGACAGTCCGGAAGCTCCCGCGCCAATCACTGCGATCCTTGATGTAGCAGGATCATACTTGCCAAAAATCGTCATAACAGATACTCCTTATTCCAGAGGATTGAATCCAGCTACAGGCTGAAAAAAGTTAGTCAGTCCATGGCGAGAAATTTGCCAGGCACGTATCCTGGCAAGCAAAGAAAAGCATAGGATCCAGTTGAAATTTCGGGTAGATCCTATTCTCGCTGCGCTTGTCAGTTATGTTTATTTTAATATTTGGCTGCGGATTATTCCATGTGATTCTATCCAAGAATTCTAGGACATCGTTCGCTTCAAACCATAGCACTTTACACACTTAATTGCTTCAATAAATTTGAGTCGATAAAAGACTCAAGGCACATTTTTAGTTTTTTTGAAATGATCTTTACCTACTTGCCATAGACATTTATATGTGTTCACCAATCGAATAGAATCTAATCCGAAGTGTCATCATGATTAAATATATGCCACAACCCATTGTTTATATAGACCATTTTAGATTAGATCCCGATGGATGAAATGCGTTGCTGCTCTTGAAGAGCTTTCTGAGAGAGGGGATTTTACCTCAGTCTATGGATTAGACACTCCCTGCCTGATAACCGTCATTTCTGATAAGCCCTGGTTTGCATAAGAACTGGCTGCACTATGTCGAAATAACTGTTGAAAATATTCCAGACAA
Organism: Oligoflexales bacterium; assembly: GCA_015232735.1. Next base: position 1,963 of record JADFZC010000867.1, read on the forward strand.
TATCTCATCTAAAAAGACAATATCCTGGCACGAGTATTGCAATATTAAGTGGTCTTGAAGAAACGAATAAAAATCATAATAAGGAGATTAAATATATGTATAAAAAAAAATACAGACTGACGGCAGTTTTCCTGTCTGTACTGTTTTCTTTGAACATTGCCTGCG
>JADFZC010000868.1 GCA_015232735.1 Oligoflexales bacterium
TTTTATATCGAGGAGTTCATGAAGGGGCTTTTTCAGGATGGAGTGATAAATTTCAACCGGGAAAAGGGAAAATGGGAATGTGATGTCGAAGAAATCAGAAAAATCGACGCATCGCCGAACATCATCGATTTTCTTCTCAACAAACTGGCGGCATTAGGTGAGAGGACCAGGGAGACCATTAAGCTGGCTGCCTGCCTGGGAAACACCTTTCAACTTTCATTTCTGTCTTTTATCCTGAAAAAAGATCCGATTGAAACGATCCAAAGCCTCGAAGAGGCGATAAGGGATGGCGTGATTATCCCGCTTGACCGGGGTTATCGTCTGCTAAACAGCATATCAACCTGGAATCAGGAGGACATGCAGAATTTTGACAGCCTTTTCAAGTTTCAGCACGACCGCGTGCAGCAAGCTGTCTATTCGATGCTGGACGATGCTTCAAAGCAAAAGACCCACCTTTTTATTGCACAAGTCCTGGATGAACAACGCCAAAAAGGAAAAATTGACGCGACCGAGGTGGCGCGCCACTATCTTGAAGCTTACACGCTTATTGAAAGCCCGGAAGAGAAACGAAGGCTTATTGAACTTAACATGCATGTTGCGAAAAAGGCGATTGATGCCAACGCTTATAAACAGGCTGATCAATACATTAGAGTCGCAATAAAGTTTGCCGAGGAAACCTGTCGGGAGGAAAACAGACAGCTGCTTCTCAATGTTTATGGACTGGCCGCAGAAATAGCCTTTCAGTTGGGCGACATTCCGAGTGGAAATGGCTTTATCAGGCTTCTTTTGGATCATACGGGAGACAAGACGGCAAAAGCGGAAATTCTTACACTAAAAGCAATCCATATGAGCGCCGCCGGTTATATGCGCGAAGCGGTCAACACCTCGATAATGGCGCTGAAAACAGTCGGATATTCATTCCCCAAAACAGTCAAGGTGCATCATGTCGCTATAGCGACGGCAAAATTTATGATGACACTCGGCTTTCGCCATCCATACCGATTCCTGAAAAATCCCCCTCTCACTGACCTTCGCCACGACATCGCCCTGAAAAATTATGCCCTTATTGGCCAGACCTGCTTTAATTTGGGGGATGCCAACGGATATTCCACGGCTTTTTTTGAAGGTGCTGTCATCACCATGAAGCATGGCATCAGCAACCTGAGCGCCTATATATTTGCCACGACGGCCGCTGTTCTTATTGCCGTCTTCAAGCTGACAAAGATGAGCAGGCTCTTTTCTGAAATGGCCATAAAACTTGAGGAAACGACAGAAGATCTTTTTATTAAGGCCAATTGCGCCACCATTCTCTCCTGTTTTAACTATTTCTGGCATTATGACCATAAAATTCTTCCCAAAAAGTTTGCCGAGACACTTCAGCTCGCCTACCAGACAGGAAATAATTTTTATCGAGCCGCCACGGCTGCCTGCTACACTCAATACATGCCTGATCTGGAGCTTAAAAAAGCCCATGAGATGAATGTGAAGATGATGGCGATTGCCTCCGAGGCAAACAGTCCGCGCTTCCTTGAAGCCATCCAGATAATACAGGGCGGTTTTGCCAATTTGCTTGGCGTCACAACTTCACCATTCAATCTTGACTACACGGAATTCAGTGAACGCAAAATGCGCAGGCATGTGATCACTTCGGAAAATCAAATGGGTTACGGAGCATATGCCGCCACAAAGCTCGAAGTGTTGGTGCTTCGGGAGAAATGGAGCGCGGCCTGCAAACATGCTTCCAAGGGGCGAAAGTATATTCTTGGTGTTTATGGTACCAAATATGAAATGCTTTACCGCTTTTATAAGTTTTTGGCTCTGGTCCAGGACATGCCAAAAATGAAGGGACCGAAACGTTGGCTTTACATCCTTGATGCCATGAATGAAAGAAAAATCATCAGTATATGGTACAAAAACAATCCCGGAAGTTTTGGTATGATCGAAAGCATTGTTTCTGCGGAAAATTGCGCGCTGCAACGAAAGCCTCTCGATGAAACCCTTAAGATGTTTGAAAAAGCGATTGAAATCTGTAAAGCCCATTCCGCGAAAATGCATGCGCTTGCCTGCCATCGCGCTTTTCTGTATGCCAAAAGCAAGGGATTCGACAGGATTGGGCAAATTTATCT
>JADFZC010000869.1 GCA_015232735.1 Oligoflexales bacterium
CCGTATCTTTTCATAACCATAGCGTGTGGCGCCATATCAGGGTTTCATTCCCTTATCTCATCAGGCACAACATCGAAGATGATCGAGAACGAAAGCCAGGCGCTGTTTATAGGCTATGGGGCGATGCTCACTGAAAGTTTTGTCTCCGTGATGGCGCTCATTGCCGCAGGGGTGCTGATGCCGGGTGACTATTTCGCAATAAACACAACCCTGACGTTCGATCAACTGGCCCAAATTGGATTTCCCGTCTTCCGGATCAATGAGCTTTCAGCGGGCATAGGCATGAATCTTCTGGGCCGTCCAGGGGGAGCCGTTTCGCTGGCGGTTGGAATGGCGTATATTTTTTCCTCAATACCTTTTGTAAATCACCTGATGGCTTATTTCTACCAGTTCGCGCTGGTTTTTGAGGCGCTGTTTATCCTGACAACCATAGATGCGGGAACGCGGGTTTCAAGGTATATCATACAGGAACTTGTCGGACACATATACAGGCCATTTGGGAATCTTGGATCGTTACCGGCAAATCTGATATCGAGTCTCATAGTCGTCTTCTGCTGGGGATATTTCATACTTACGGGATCTGTTTCGTCGATATGGCCGATGTTCGGGACGGCAAATCAGATGCTGTCGGTGCTGGCGCTGTCGATTGGCACGATATGCATTGTCAAATCAGGGAAAATCAGATACTCCGCTGTGACAGCCGTACCCATGTTTTTTATGGCGGTTATTACCTTCTGGTCGTCTTTTCTGCTTCTTGAATCGTTTTATACAAAGTTTGCCATGGGTGGAAAGGATGCCTATGTTTCAGCGGTTAACTTGCTGATCGTGGGCGGGCTTTTGCTTTTGACAAGTGTTATAGTTGTTGATTCCGCCATTTCGTTTTATAAAAAGGTAAGTGGATTATAATCCACGCAATGGTCTTTAAATAGCGAGGTATATTTTTGGAGCATAAAAATTTTTTTAAACGCTCATGGGTGAGCCTTTTAACGGCTCTCTTTTTTGTAATAGTGTCAACAAGCGGCATTATCATGCTCTTTCATATTAAGGCAGGCGGTGTCAAGGAGCTTCATGAAGTCATTGGTGTCCTTTTTGCCGTTTTTGGGGTAATTCATCTCATTTTTAACTGGAAAGCCCTTCTTTCCTATCTTAAATCCCCCAGACCGCTCGCGGTTTTCATTTTGGCAGCCATCCTCTGCGTAGCGATTTTTCATATTGTCAGCGGGGAGGAGCACCAGAAACGCGACAGGGAAAGGAATGAACGTCGTGAGCATTGCCGGGAGTAACATCATTATTTCTGGACAGGATGAGGATTGCGACGTCATCCGACGTGTTTCTGTCTTTGATGTTTTGTCTTTTTTCCACTTTCTCAAGGTAACTTCTGATTTTGGACAGATCATTTGTCTTTAACAGGGCGGAAAGTTCCCGGGGAATCGAACGTCTTCCGGATTTTCCGATATTTTCCATCAGCCCGTCGGTATAGAGAATTATACTTTCTCCTTTTTCGATCCTGAACGGTATCAATCTGAACTCACATTTTTTCCTGAAACCAAGAAGTGATCCATAGTTCAATACCGGTCTGAGTTTATCTTTTCCGAAAATATATGGACTTGGATGGCCGGCGTTTAGAAATATTGCCTCTGAAGTCGACAGATCAATTCCGATGAAAGCCATGCTGAGATGCTTGTTGGCCTTTGCCCCGGTTTCATAGACGGTATCGTTTGCCAGAGAGGCTATCTCCTGCAGGATCTCTGCAAGAGAGAGGTTTTTTTCTGATTTGAACAGGGAACCCAGGGCGCCTCTTATTACTCCCGCAACAGTGCACATGAACAGGGCAGAAGGCAGCCCATGTCCGGTTACATCGCCGATGAAGGCAAAAAGATGATTTCTTTTCTCGTCAAAAAAATAGGAAAACCAGTCTCCGCCTATCCTTTCAGCCGGTTTATAATAACTGAATACTGAAATACCGGGGGGAATGGGATTGCCCTCTTCAGATATCAGCGTATTTTGAATCTCTTTTGCGGCATCGAGGCTTGATTCATGCTGAACCCTCTCCATCAGTGCGTGTTTCCTGTCCAGAAGATTTCTCACCCTGTATATCAGTTCCTTTTGGACTATGGGCTTGG
>JADFZC010000870.1 GCA_015232735.1 Oligoflexales bacterium
AAGGCCAGGACCAAAATAGGTGTTCCCGGGACCCTGTCGTTTCGGTTGCAGCCAAACCATCCGACAGACAATCTGGATGCGATAACCCTGCTGATATACAATGATCTCGCCATGGGCATGGGCGACTGCCTGATAGGAGTGAATCCTGCCGAAGACACCGTGGAAAACGTCTCCGCTCTGCTCCATCATATCGATAAAATCCGCCGCAGCCTGAATGTCCCCACCCAGGTCTGCGTCCTTGGTCACATAAAAACTCAGTTGAGCGCTCTTTCGGCAGGGGCTCCGGTAGAAATACTGTTTCAGAGCCTGGCTGGAACAAGCGCAACCCTTACCGGGGAATTTGATGTGACGATAGAACTTCTCGACAAGGCATACGGGATTATGAAAGAGTCGGGTCCCTTGAGGGATGTTGCAGACCAGTTCATGTATTTTGAGACCGGGCAGGGAAGCGAGGTCACTTACAACAGGCATAACGGCATGGATATGACAACGTGCGAAGCGCTTTGCTACGGCATCTGCAGGCGCTACGACCCCTTCATGGTCAATAATGCCACGGGTTTCATAGGCCCGGAGACCCACCTTGAGGATTTTGAGCTTATTATTGCCAATCTGCAGGATTTGTTCATGGGAAAGCTCATGGGACTGCCTATGGGCATAAGCCCGAGTTATACGATGCACTCGAAAACCCACCGCGAAGGACAGCAGATAGCGACACAGGTTCTTGCCGCGGCCGGCGCCAATTATTTTATGGATGTCTATCTCGGCACCGACAGGATGCTCGCCCATTTTGTCAATAGCGGGCATGACGACCAGACCCTGCGGGAGGTTCACGGCCGACTGCCGGCGCCTGAATTTCTTGAGTGGTGTTTTTTGCATGACATTTTCAGAAAAAACGGGGACGGCAGGGTTGTCCGCGGCGCCGCATGGGGAAACCCCCGCATATTCTGCCCGTCCGACAGCGAGTTTCAGAGGCTGAAGGAGAATCTGCCTCTTGCCTTCGATTTCAAAAGCGCGGGTCCAAGGCCGACCGACAGGGTCGCAAGGTCGATTTGTGCAAATCAGGCGGTTACCCGGATGGCTATCAACAGCCAGCTTGATATGGAACTGTTTAAAGAAACCGGGATTCCCTTCCGCCTCGTCGATACCATGGCTCAAAACCGTGAGAGCTATCTTGCAAATCCGGACGTCGGCTGCCAGCTTTCGGATAAATCCATGGGAAGTCTCAAGGCAGAAAATAATGATATTCAGGTCATCGTTTCCGATGGCCTCAGCGCAGAGGCGATTCATCACAATATTCCGAATCTGCTGCCGGTACTCAGGGACGGGCTTTCAAGCCGTCATTATAAGGTGGGTGAGAACATCATCGTCCCTTACGGTCGGGTCAAGGTGGCCGAGGCTATTGCAGGAAGGGTAAAATCGAGGCTTGCCGTAATGCTTATTGGCGAGCGGCCTGGAGGGGGAAGCATGGCCTCGAAGAGCATGTCCGCGTATCTGGTTTACCATCTTATGGACCCCGAGGAGCAAAAACTTGCGGCCAGGTTCAGCGGGAACAGGGATATCATGTTCGAGTATACATTGATAACCAACATCTACGACGGCGGTTTGCCAGCTGCTGAAGCGGGCAGCCTTATAACGGAAAAGGCATTTCAAATTCTTGAATACCGGGCGGCGGGGAACAGGCTTCAGGCGCTTTTGTCCGCTAGTTCGAAATGAACTCCCAGTATACCACCCTTTGCCAGATGATGCCGTCGTTAAGGGGCATTGGACTTCCATTTTTTGTGAAGTTCCCAAGAGCGGCTCTAGACAGATCCAGATGGTGGGGATTGGCTGCGCAGGGAGGATTCTGGCCGTTTGATATCGGACATTCGTCTGCGACAATAAAATTTTGCGTTGCTCCTGTATATTGATCGGCGCTGCCCTGGCCCCCATTGCAGCTTCCGTTGCACCTTCCGCCCATGGTGACCTTTATCATCCTCCCGCAGTTTGCCCTGTTTTGAAAGGTTCCCTCGATATTGCCGGTGACAAGCGCCACGAAGTTGTTTGTGACATTTGGAAATCTGGCTTGAAGTTCGCCGAGGCTCCATCCGCAGGAACCTTTTCCGCCAAACCCCACGCCCATCTC
>JADFZC010000871.1 GCA_015232735.1 Oligoflexales bacterium
ATCCAAACATGAGATTCATGTTCTGGACTGCCTGGCCGGAGGCACCCTTTAGAAGGTTGTCTAGAGCCGCATAAACGACGAGGTTTTTACCGGATATTGCAAAACCGATATCTATGAAGTTTGTATTTTTGACGAAGGCCGAGTTTGGTGAACCCTTTACCAGCCTGACAAAGCATGAGTCGCGATAGAATTCCAAAAAGACGTCTCTCAGCCGCTCATCCGAAATATCCTGATCAAGTTCACAATAAATCGTGGAAAAAATCCCCCTGACCATGGGGGCGCTGTGCGCCTGAAAAAGAACGTCATCGATAATATCCGATCCGCAGTAATCGATCAGCTGTTCTATTTCCGCCATATGCTGGTGGACGAAGGGTTTGTAGGCGCAGAAACTGGATGATCTGAACGGGTGGTGGGTTGTCGCCGATGGATTAACTCCGGAGCCGGAAGATCCCGTTTTAGCATCAATAATGATTTTTCCTTTGATCAGACGCTTCTTGAGAAGCGGATACAGCGAAAGCTGCACGGCCGTGGCGAAACATCCTGGATTTGAGACATATTCGGCCTTTCTTATTTCGTCACTGAAAACCTCGGTCAAGCCGTATATGAAACTTTTCTGCCTTATAAAATCCGTATGCTTCATGGAGTAATATTTTTCAAAACGTCCTTCGCTTGAAATACGGTAATCGGCGCCAAGGTCAATCACTTTCACCCCCCGGGGGATCGAAGGAAGAAGTTTCATGCTCATACCGTGTGGAGTCGCGAAAAAGACGCACTCAGTTCCTTTTGGAAGTACGACTTTCCCGTCTCCGTTGGTGTGTTTTTCGAATTTCAAATCAGTCAATTTATACAGGTTGGGATGACAATCGCTGACATGCTGTCCCGAATATTCCGAGGAACTTGCGAAGGACAGCTCCATATTTGGGTGCATTAAGAGGAGTTTCAGAAGTTCACCGCCGGTATAGCCGCTCGCACCGACGACAGCGGTCTTTATTTTTCTGCAGAACTTTTCCATTTCTCCACCTTTTCATCTATTATTTTAAAAAATTTCTGAGAACCGTTAATGGCATTTGCGGCTGAAATGCCGAGGCTATTTTCTATGAATTCGACCGCCATCTGGGAATCGGTGGCGGGGCCGGCTATAAGATCGACTTTGTGGCCTTTTCTGCCAAGATATTCTTTTGCGCCCCAGGCGCCGGCGAAGTCATTGGCACAAACCACTATTGCGCTGGTCCAGCTCATTATCCTGGGATCGTCAAATATGGACTGGACATTGTAATAACCCATGATTCCATCACCAAGCTCGACTACGATAAGCTCTGAGCCTGCATCCACGAGCCTTGAAATGATCGATTTTGTAAGAGGCGCCACATCTTTTACATCTATTGTGGAAGGATAACCGCAGTTGAGAAAGCTCATTGTAGCCATGGCTCCGAAGTCCTCCATAAGGAGAGTGTCGCGAAGGCATGCTATCCCGGTAAGTTTTGCGGCTCCGACTCTGTATCCGGCCCGCGTAAAGGATTTTACAAGTTCCGCTGCCGCTTTTGTCTTTCCTGCCTGCATGCAGGTCCCGGCCACCATTACAAGTGGAATATCGATATTGAAATCTTTGGATACTTCAGGCAGGGCTATCTGTGACAGATTGAGTATTTTCCCGTCCCTTGTGACCCCGCCTATGTATTCTGCCTCTATGGGGGAGTGGAGGGATTGAAATTTTCCCGTGGCCTTTCCCACGATGCCGCCCAGATTCAATATGTTCAAAATATCGCCCTTCCCGATATTTTCCGGCAATTCCCCCGTAAAACCTTTAAGGGCGCATCTTTTCCCGAGAACGCCTACTATGAGGTCGTTGCAGTTTACTGTGGCGAGGCGTCCGTTGCCGAGTTCAAGCGGGTTCGTATTGACGCTTTTGTCTGTGACCCTGACGACCACAAGATCGCCAAGCACGTGTTTTTCGGGGACAGTTATTTCAACCGCATCATCCTTGACAAGCATCGCCGCGGCTGAAGATATCTTGTTTACATAAAGAAGCTGCTTGCCGGCATTCATTCCGGACAGGAGCGCCATCTCATTTACAATTCTTTTTTTAATCTGTTCATTTATTGCATACATCTCTCTCTTTCCT
>JADFZC010000872.1 GCA_015232735.1 Oligoflexales bacterium
TGCATCGGAAAATCTCATAAGGGAGGGTGCCATTCACAGTGCGGTTGCAATCGGAATCATCGATGACGAGGGCAATCTTTTTGAAAACGGTGATTACTCGATGAAAATGGTATACAGGGAATTCAGATATTCGATAAGAGACAGAATTACCGCCGCGACCATGGGGGTAATAGTGAAAAATCAGGAAGATTTTACTATTTATGTGAATCCAAGGGAGTAAGTGTAATTTTTATTTACCCTGCTGCCTTCTGGTCAGCTGCACTTTTCCTCTGAACTCCCTGAACTTATCCTTCGATACGGAGGCTGCGGCGAAAACAGGGTTGCTTTTATGGCGGGAAAGGCGAATTTTAAATCCCTCGACAAGGCTGAAGACGCATGGAACAACAACAAGCGTGAGCAGCGTGGACATCAGCAGGCCGCCTATTACAGCGACGCCCATGGGAGAACGGCCCTCTCCGCCGAGTCCGTGGCCTATCGCTATCGGGATCATGCCTCCGCCGGCAGCGAATGTTGTCATCAGTATCGGGCGCAGCCTGATAGGACCCGCATCAAGAAGTGCATCTCGCACGGAAAGGCCTTCGCGCATTCTCTGCAGCGTGAAGTCTATAAGAAGAATTCCGTTCTTTGTTACAAGTCCCATGAGCAGAATAATTCCTATCATTGTGAATACCGACATCACCTGCCTTGTAATAAGGAGTGAACCGAAGGCGCCGGAGAGCGACAGGGGCAGCGCGACCATGATGACAAGCGGCGAGAGGTAACTTTCATATTGTGCGCAGAGCACCATAAAGACGAGAAGTACAGCGATCGCCAAAGCCTTGAGCATGCTTCTGATCGAAGTTTTCATGATTTCTGTCATGCCGCCTAAAACATAAGTTATATCGGGGGGAATGGTTTCCTGAATGTGCTTTTGAATGAGGTCTGACGCCCTGTTCATGTCCTTGCCTGTAAAGTTTGCCAGAACGGTGATCTGTCTTTGACCGTCGATACGCTCTATCAACGATGGCGCTTTATCCATTTTGATGTTGGCTATCGAGTTCAGCTGGATATTCTGTCCCATGCGGTTTTTTAATATGATGCCGTCAAGATCGCCCGGATTTGTCCTGTCCTTGTCGGATACTCTAAGGCGGACATCCAGGCTTTTGCCGTTTGCCTCTATTTCGCTGACCTTTTCCCCCTCGAAAAGCGATCTCAGGGTCATCCCTATCTGGGCGCCTGAAAGCTGAAGGTCCGCCGCCCTCGCCTTGTCGACCTGGATCTGGTATTCATCCGAGGTTTTTGCCTTGCTTGTTGAAACATCGACGGCGCCCGGCACGTTGGCCTTCACCCATTCGGCGACCTCATCCGAATAAGCGATCAGTTTGGGAAAGTCGTCCGACTTGAGGATGAACTGGAGTGGCTCTGACCTTCCTCCTCCGCCCATGCTGAAATCATTAATTTTAAATTCTGAACCATCGCGTCCGAAAACAGGTGAAAGCTCAAGACGCATCCTGTCCATGAGCTCATGCTGGGAAAAGGCCCTTTTTTCCCTGTCGACGAGAAGTATTTGCACGTTTGCCTTGTTGACCTTCTGGTCGCTCCCCGATGCGATGCTGCTGACAATTCTTTTTACGCCCGGAAATTTCTGGATCACATCTATCAATTCAAACAGCTTCACCTTGGTCCCTTCAAGATTGGTCCCTTCGGGCAGCGTGTAGGTTATGCTGAATTCCGAACGATCCTCTTTGGGGAAAAATGTGACGGGAACCCATTTCAGCATGACTATGCTGACGATGAAGATGGCAAGTCCGACCAACATGGTCATACCCCTTCTGTCCAGGCAATATGCTAGAAGTTTTCTGTAATTTGCATCCAGCCAGGCAAGGGACTTTTCACTCATGTTCCATAGGGCTTTTCCAATGGCGCTTTCAGGTATTTCCTCGCCTTCCTTGAGAAAGCGGCTTGAAAGCATCGGCGCGATCGTGAACGCGCAAAAAAGCGAGATCAGGACCGCAAAAGTGATTGTCATTCCGAACTGGTAGAAGAACCTTCCAATGATTCCTTCCATAAAGGCCACCGGGACAAAGACGGCGCATATGGCCAGTGTGGTGGCAAAGACTGCAAGCCCTATTTCGCTGG
>JADFZC010000873.1 GCA_015232735.1 Oligoflexales bacterium
CTCAAGATGCGAAAGGATATCGCCGACCTGTTTGTGTCAAAAAAGTTCAAGGAGGCTTTCGAGCTTCTTGAAACCTACAAAAAGGAGTCGGAGGACATTTTCAGGTATCACATGCTGAGATGTCAGGCATTTTATGATGTGGGGAAAAACAGGCCGGCAATCGAGGAGGCCAAAAAAGCCATTGCCGAGCATCCGCGTTCGCTGGCGGCAGGCACTCTTCTTGCGACGATATATCAAACAAACGGGCTGCTTCATGATGCTCTCGATGTAATAGAAAGATCAATCAATATCTCGCCGAGGCATATGAAGCATGTTCTTCATCAGGCGGCAATTCTGATGGACAATGGCAATTATGATGAGTCCATAAAGGCATATGAAAAGGTCATAGCTTTGAATCCGGACTCCTTTGAGGCAAAATTCGGGGTGATATCAAACGATATTCTCATGAATCACAAGCCGTCGTATGAGATTACATTTTCGTCCCTGCAGGAGTCCAAGGATGTCGCCAAGTTCTGCAACGCAAGGGCGGTCCAGCTTGCGCGGCTCGGAAAGTTCATGGAGGCGGAAAAACTCTACGTGAATTCTCTCAAGATACTTGGGGATCTGTCGGTGGATTCCTACAAGGTTTTCATGAATCTTGGTCTTATGTGCAAGAAGGCGAACAACCTGAAAAAGGCCGTGGAGTTTTTCAGAAAGTCCAGCGAGCTGGCACCCAAAGGCTACGACAGGCCCAAGGAACAGATTGAGGAGATAAGGGTTATCGTAAACAAGAGGAAGGAGCAAAAAAAGAAGCAGATGATGGAGGCTCTCAAGAAGAAGGCCTGAATCTATTTGGCTGCGGCTGCCTGCTGCTCAAAATTTGGCTGCTTTTTCAAATATCCCCATAGATTGTAATACTGGGGAACTCCTATCAGATCCATTCCAAAGCACAGTATGAAGGGTTTCTTGTTTATTTCATAACCAACCCTGAAATAAAGTCCCTGGTTTCGGAAAAGATATATCAGCTTGCTGTCGCTGAAAAAATCTCCATGGAAGATGTTTTCAAAGGTATATCCGTAATAGTCGCTGAGCAGCCTCTTGTAGTTGCCGTTTATCATGTTGAGAAGCTCGCCGCATATGTCATTAATTACATTTGGGGTTATGTCCGAATCTTTAATCCCCGCGATTTCGGCGGCAAGGTAGCGCGCGGTATCCCTCGGCATGTCGAGGGCTATCAGATATCCGCCATGATATCCCCTGGCGTTCGCAACATGGATCGATTCGCTCTTGTAGTTTTTTGGCCTGTGGTGCCTGTAGTTTTTTTTGTTTACAGCAGGGATGCCAGCCACCTTTATCACATCTGCAACGGCCTGAAAGATGGCGTTTACTCCCCTTACGTCGAGACATGCATCATTTCTTACGGAGACCTTCCCCTTCGGCATGCCGGACTGGTCATAGGTCCCGTAAATAAAGGAGACGTCAAGGTCGCCGGCCTCATGCTTGAAAATAATGTTGTAATACTGACCGATGGATTTGTTGTGAAACAGGAAATCATCTTCGCTTGATATCACGGTCTGCATGGAGACGCTCATCTGATAACCGATGTTGGCAAGTTTGGTCCTGAATGTACCCTGAATCTGATTTCCCAGTTCATTGAGTACGTCATTGCGCATCTCATTTGAAATTTCATTTGAGCCGCACATCAGCATTTTTTGCGTAAAGAGGTTTAAAAGCTGGATGCTCGTTGAAATTGTGAACGTCCCTGTGATCCCGTCGCCGATATATGCGGTAAGCGATGTGATATTCTGCTTTCTTGCTATGCTCTTGATTTCGGTTATCTCACTTGGTTCAAGCCTTTCAGCCGTATTGGCGGATATAATATCGACAACGCATGACAGAAGCTCCTTGATGAATCTCTTGTCTATCTGCTTCTGTCCAAGGCTTATGTTCTCCGTAAGGTATTCGTAGACCAGAGCCTTGTTTATCGTCTGTGAAGTTCCTTTGAGGTTTATGCCCACTACCAGTTTGTTGAGGATTTCGTAGTTTTCCGATGACAGGAGTATGCTAGGCCTGAAGTTCTTATGTTTGAAAAGAAGGCCGGCTATAGCATTGAATTCAACCTTTTCAAGCGTTTGAC
>JADFZC010000874.1 GCA_015232735.1 Oligoflexales bacterium
TAATATTAAAGTTATATATAATAATTTACACAATAAATACTCTTTAACACATTGAAAGCAAATCACTTATTTCATGAATCCGTATAATTTTTAGTATTAATAAAATATTGTTAAAAAATACGGATTAATAATAGTTGTTATTCGAGATATAAAAACATTAAAGTTATTGATATAACGACCGATATAATGTTGTGGTGGCAATTTAGCTACCTCGATGTAAGGAGACAGCGTATATGAGTGCTCCGGTAAAGCTTCGTCCGTTAACTGAGAAACAGAAAAAAATCCTTTGGTTTATCGTGTATGAGCATTATATAAACAAGCGGATACCTCGGCAAATCGATATCGCCAGAAAGTTTGCCATTAACCAGCATGCAGCTGCAACTCATTTAAAATTCATAGAAAAAAAGGGGTATATCACAAAAAAACCCCACATCCCTCAATCAATAACTCTATCAGCCCAGGCAATCAGACTCATTACGGGCAAATCGCCCCAGCGAATGAAAAGCCAAAGGGCCGTTATTGAGGTTTTTGGTGAAGAGGAGGTGGTTGCTTCATTTTGAAATGTCAATGACTGGTTATGAAACAGGTGTTTTACCGAAGCAATATCTGATGAGCTTGGTAAAAGACCGATCCTTCTTAAAAGTAAAAGGAGATTTTTATGTCCTACATTGAATCAATTAAAAAAACCGCAGAAGAAGAAATGATTGATTTGACAAAAGAGCAGCTGACTGATCTTAAGACGGCAATGGGATGGTTTGAGCGAGGTCTCAAACGATATGATAATGAGGAGCTATCGGAAAAGAATTTTAACCTTGAAACGATGCTAAGAATAACAAAACTGCTAAAAGAAGACAAAAAACCTTTCCAGGTTAAAAATAAGCTGGCATCCCTAACTCCCGACAACATGACAAAATACCGTAAAGTCCTTAGGGAGGCTATATTATTTTTTGATTCAAAAAAATCCATCAATGAAAAACAAAGGATAAAGCAGAATAAGGTTTCGGAATCAAATTGCGAAAAAGAAGGATTAAAAGATTCCAGCAACATTGAATTTTCCAACCAAACTGAAATTACCATAGCTTCCTTCCTGGAGAGGAAGGTAGCAGAAGGAAGAATTACTGAGAAAGAACTTATTAAAGAGTTTTCAAACCGTTGGAAGGGATTCGGACGATATGAATCATTCGGAAGGGCATTGGCAAAACGCTTATATTATTTCCTGAATAAAAAAGGGATTAAAATCTCAATGGAAAAAATATATGAAATCGGAAAAGTTCGACAGCCGCTAAAGAATCGTGCCGGATCTGCACGTGGAATAAAAATGACGAAAAAAAGAAGCAGTTGCAATAATGATTATACTTATACCCTGTCACAGGAACAGTTGAATTCAAATGAAGGTTTAAAAATCAATAACCAACTTGATTTTATCAAATATTGCTTGCAGAGCAAGCATGCAAGAGGTAATCAATTATTGGCACTCAGCACGAGAGATTCCTATTTATCGATAATAAGGCGTTTTATTGGATATTGTGTTAATATTGACAAGCAGACAACGCTCTTAGATGCAGGGATCCATTTGATTTTCAACTCCGACCTGCTTGATGTTTATGCTCAATATATACTTAACACCAGGGGGAGCAAACACTCATCAAAAAATGTTTATGATGCTTTCACATCCCTAATCAAAACGGATGGAAACAAACTTTGCAGAGGGATCCTCACCAGTCTTGGGAGTTATGACCGGAACTACAAGATGGTTTCCCAGGAAATCCAAAAGGATATTGTCACCGCACTTCACAAATGGACGAAAGCAAAAAAGAAACAAATTAAAACTAATAATCAGAAATTCAATTCCGATAGATTAGATGTAGGTGAATTATCAACAGAAGACATCGATGAGATTTACAACGATATTATAATTGATGCATGCAATTTCATTTTAAGAGAACAATCATTCGTCGTATCGTTGAAAGGAGAAGAGAAAGATCTTCAGAGAGGGATGGAGCTTAGGATAGATGATGATGGAAATACTGTAAAGAATCTCTACGGGCTTACTTTGAAGATGCTTGATCTTATGAAAAAAGATATTATTTGCAAGGTTCCATGGTATCCATCCA
>JADFZC010000875.1 GCA_015232735.1 Oligoflexales bacterium
AGCCCATAACGGTACGGACGGTTTTATTAAAGCCACGGACCAAAAGCCCGAACTTATAATCATCGACTGGATGATGCCAGGACTTAGCGGTCCGGAGGTGATTAAAAAAATGAGGGCCAGTGAAGTGCTTAGGGAAATCCCGATAATTCTCCTTACGGCAAAGGATGACGAAGAGAGTAAAAAAGAGGGGATTAAAAAAGGGGCAAACGCCTACCTGAGCAAGCCCTTCGATGAAATCGAGCTTTTAAGCACCGTTGAAAACCTGATCCAGTTGAAGGACGGCGAAACGAAGATCAAGGAACTTAACAGAAATCTGACTGAAAACGTCCTAAAGAGATTCCTTCCGCGCAGACTGGTCAATGACATAATTTCAGGCGGGAAAATCTTTGACGACAGGCCAAGTCTCAAGGAGATAACGGTATTATTTTCCGATCTTGTGGGCTTTACTGAAAGGGCGGAGGAACTTGGGCCTTACGCAATTTCCGATATCCTTAATTCATATTTTGCAAGAATGACGAAGGCAATATTCAGCAATAATGGTACGATCGATAAATTTTTGGGCGACGGTATCATGGTAATATTCGGCGCGCCTGAGGATATGTCGAATGAAACGCAAGTGACAAATGCCTTGGAATGTGCCATTTCAATGCAAAAAAGCCTTTCAGAATTCAACCAGGAGTTGAAAAAACAGGGTATCAGGGAATTTTCGATGCGAATAGGCATCCACAAGGGAGGCGGGATCGTGGGATCCTTCGGAGGGTCGGACCGATCCGAATACACTGTAATAGGACCGGTCGTGAATATGGCCTCGAGAATCGAAAAAGTGGCCTGCCCGGGCGGAATCTTCATTTCATCGACCGTAAGAGACAATATCACAGTACACAATTGGGATAAGGCCGGAACGTTCAAGATAAAGGGGATCGGGGGTGTCAGTCTTTACAAGGTTGTGACTGAAAAACCTGAAAACTGAATGGGTAACTTATGTCGTCTAACCACTTAGGAAGGAGCTCACTTCCGACTCTCAAAGGTGTACTATAAAAACTCATGCTCAGTATGACCGGTTATCCCACGCGCCTGACGGATTCGATATTGTGATCCAGCTGGGAAAGCTCGACCATGTTGACAAGGTTTTCCCAGTTCTTTTTTTCGTTTTCTTCAAACTCGGTTATTACGACTCCTATCCCGATCTTTGTGGGGAACTGGGGATCGTTGATGTCGGTGAATCTTACAACCTTCGCAAAGAATGAGATTGGTTTTACCAGATTGAAATGCGGGGCATAAACGTTGACTTCAAGGAGTGTGCCTTCCCTGAAGGGCACTGGCTGGTTTGCGACAGACGTGATGAGCATTCCTGACTTGCTTACGTTGACAGTGCTAAAAACATATTTTCCCTTGGATCCGCCGAATGTATTTGCCCTTACGGTAAGACACGGCGTCGTCACAAATCTCGTAAGTCTAAACTCCCTTTTTTTCCCCAGGAATTCTTTTTTCCATGGAGTTAATTTGTGTTCGCTTTTTATGGGAATGGATTGGCCGAGGAACAATGTACACAAGTCGAGATTCTGATCAAGGGGAACGAGTTTGTAATTTTCCTTCTGCTCAAGGGTGTTGTTCGACCATGACGAGATAACCTTGACTTGATGTGCTGGTTCGGATTCATTATCGGTTCTGAACTCGAGTATGGTTCCAGGTTCGATTTTGCCTATGGAGTTTATGAGAACTGACAGGGCGGATATTCCCAGAATTTCATAGTCAAGTCTCTTTTCGCCATTTGACATGGAGAATAGATGAAACCTGTTTTGAATTTCCGCTAGTTTTGCCTTTTCAATCATATCGGACCCGAAGTATCTCTCAGAGAATATGGTATGCTGCTATTTCACCTGTGTCCAGTATAGAAAATTATATCATAAGTTGGAGCGAGTTTACCAACTTATTAATGCAACTCCCAAATTGAAAATATTTTTGGATAAATACCATCACAGGTGAGTGCCGCTCGGGCGGCAGGGGGAAGGTAAAAGAAGCTTTTTTTACTATTTTAGCTACATCAGCACGTCAGGCTATAGCCTTCAAGAAAAAGAATTTGGGGTAAAAGGGGGTAAATGAAATTGAGGACA
>JADFZC010000876.1 GCA_015232735.1 Oligoflexales bacterium
TATTTTGTTCCCTAAGGTTCCTTTTATCTTTTCATAAATCATGTGGCATTATATCCCTGGGGGACGCGAACTTCTTCGACGGACTGTAAAATCTCAAATTGGAAACAAGACTGGTGTAGAGGCAGGCATACTCCTCAATCTGCTTGGCAAAGCGGCTGTTCTCAAGCCCCACTCTCAAAAGCTCCCCCCATATGGGGTGGAACTGACCGCTTCTATACTTTAAAAGTTCCTTCACTTTTGCATCCAGATTTTTCAGTTCATTCTCGATGGTCGTCAGTTTTTCAGCCATTTTTTCAATATTCTTCAAAAAGTTGGTTTCTCTCTTTTTGTCGGAACTGTTGTTCTTTTTGATTAGTTTTTGCGTATTCGCAATTCGTGTCCTGATAATCTGCGCCTGCTCGTCGGCAAGTTCCCTTTGATTTATGAGACTGTTTACCTTTTCCAGATTATCTTTCAAACTTTCAATCCTGGGCAGCTCCGTTTTCAGCTCTTCGATAATAAGCAGTGTTCTCCAGTTGAACAGTTCCTTTGACCTTATTATGTCACCCAGCATATGATCTCCGGCATATAGAATCTCGTCCCCTTTCTGTTTCGTTAACTCCTGGAAGAGCTTGGCATTTCCTCCGAAATAGGCATGGTGCGGCTTAAGTTCGTCTATCCCCTGCTTTAAAAGGCCCGAATCCATCATTACTTCATGAAACGGGTTGCTTTCGGTGAAAAAGCCGGGTTTTCTGGTTCCCACAAAAATATACTCGAAAAAGTCGTTCCACCTGGGATACTCCTCGTCTCGGTTGCATAAAATATAAGACATGATGTAATCAGTATAGTCCCAGTCGGAATTGGTCAGAAGGAAGAGTTTTTTTCCTCCCTCTATAAGCCTTTTGAGAGCCTCTATTATATGCTTGTCCTTGAGAATATATTCCTCCGGATTTGCCATAACCTTGTTCTTTATGCTTCCATCGTTGTGACTCAGGTCTATGAATTTCCTCAGATCGGAATAGACTTCCAGAAAGGTTTTGTTTATTTTCCCCGGGTTTCTGTCCATGTAATCCACAATTTCGGTAAAAAGCTGAACTTCGCTGAGAGCGAAAAAAGTATCGACAGTCAGAAAATTGTGAGCCCTGAAACTTTCGGCATTGTAGAGCCTGTGCCTCTCCTCCTTTGAAAGAAGCCTGTGTCCGTGGTAGGCGATTTTCACATACTTGTGCGCATCTGCTTTCAGTATATTGCCTCTTTCACGATCGACAAGAAGGCCCCTGATAATAAAATTGGGATCAAACCTTAGCTGAATCAGTTCATCCGGATAACCGGCATCAATGAACTTTTCAAGCGTCTTGCGAAATGCCAAAGATTCGAAATTTTCACGGTTGTACAGAACCAGGGTATGATCCATATCAAAGCCTATGGATTTTATGGATGCCATATTCAAGGAACGGTTCACATACACTCGTTGCCATTTTTCCAATTTCAAAGTGTTCAAGGATGTTCACCTCTCGTTTACGAATCACTCGACAAAAAAGCTTCTTCGCCGTTTTCGGTCAAAAATGTCTTGTCACTATATGTAATATGTATTTATGAAATATTATATACCTAAATGAATTGAATACCTACCTGATAATGCAGTTTGCCCTTTAAATTGAGAAAAGATTTCTTATATACAATTCTTCCTTTCACTCTCTTGTTTACTTTGCCGTTTAAAAGAATTGTCATATTCTCAATATGAAAATCCTTCTCAAAAAGCTTGGAATCGTAAGGAGTTCTTATAGAGGTTCCGGAAGCGGACATCTCTATAATATTTTTGGTAATGACCGTCTGATTATCATAAGGATTCAAAAATTCCATGACAGCCTTTTCATCTGTTCCAAAAAAATATCGTTCCTCCTTCCTGGCATCAGCAACCATCTCGAGCGAAGAAATGGGAATTATCAAGTTTTTCCCATCGCTGGACAGAACTTTGGATGTCACCCTTATAAGCTGACACTGTATCGAAAACCGACTCGATCTGGTCACTGAAGTTATATACTTTGGAGGTACTGAATTAAAAATAGTCAGATCCTTCTCTCCCACATTCAGTATATAGGTTTGAAAGGAGAGATCCAGATTACTGGCGGAA
>JADFZC010000877.1 GCA_015232735.1 Oligoflexales bacterium
GTCCAAGGACGGATGTCGTTATCCCCTCATGTTTGGGCGGGGACTATATCTGGCCCGGGGGGTGGAAGCCGACAAAAACTCATCCGATTCACCTTCCCATTATACTACGACAAATCTCATCGAAAAGGGGGTTGATGAACCGGACTTTATAAAAAATACAGGAAAAAACATATTCATAATCTCCAAAAGGAAACTTGAGATAATTAAGAGCTGGCCGGCTGATAAAATGACAACCTTGTCAACGGTCGAGCTTCCTGATGATCCTCAGGAGATGGTGCTTCTTGGTGATGACAAACTTGCCTTGATCAGTCATTATTACAAGAATGAATCAGTTGGGAAACCACGCCCTTTCTTTTGGCCTCCCTTTGGCTTTTACAGGCCTCACTACAGGCTGACGGTTTTCAACATTACAAATCTTGAGAAACCATATATTGAGGATGAGTATCGATTCTCCGGGCAATATATGGGGATGCGCCATGTCGGTGGTCGTCTTCTGCTTGTACACAGAAATTACATTGGATATCCTTCCGGGTTGATTACCCGTATTCCGGGCTATGAGAACGCACCCCGGAAGATGACTGAGGAGGAATTGTCAGAGGTCCTTAGGCGGTTTGATGAAAAGGTCATGGAGGCTGTTGAGAATGATAAAAGGATTCTCTACAGCATGACCGCATGGCAACTTTTGGGGCTTTCATCAGAAGGCGGTCCAATGGAAAATTTCAGTGTGAAGGAGAAAAGTTGCAGGAATATTTATCTTCCAAAGGCAGCAGACTACCTTGAATCGACAACGATTACTTCGATCTTTCCCGGTAAAAAACGCGCCCGCCAGGCGATCCTTGTCACAGATACCTCTCACATGTATGTTTCACCCGCATCGATCTACCTCTCTCAACAAAAGTATCGTGAGACCAAGGATTATTTGACGCAAAGTCATATTCACAAGTTTAAAATCCATGGAAGCGGGGGAATTTCATATCAGGGTTCTGCAGGAGTGCCGGGGAACATAATGGGGAATTTTGCCATGAATGAGCATGATGGCTACCTTAGGACGGCGACGACGTTGCAAAGGCTGGTCCAGCCTGAGGTTCGTGATAGTCAAAACGGACTTTTAACTCCGGCAAAATGGGTGAATGAGAATCAGATTCAGATTCTTTCCCATGTGGACGGGGAACTCAAGGTCATTGGCCAGACGCCGCGGCTTGCCGAGGGAGAGAGAATATATTCGGTCAGGTTTGAGGGCAAACGTGGATTCCTTGTAACTTTCAGGCAGGTTGATCCTCTATTTGCGGTGGACCTGTCGGATCCTTCATCGCCAAAAGTTGCGGGAGAACTTAAGATTCCCGGTTTTTCAAGTTATCTGCATATGATCGATGAAACCCATCTTCTGGGAGTCGGGCGGGAAGGGGACGAGAGCGGGCGGACGAAAGGCATAAAATTGTCGCTATTTGACGTAAGCGACCTGTCGAAACCAAGGGAGGTCTTTTCCAGGACCCTGTCCCAAGACGGGTGGAGTGAAGCGCTGTTTGACCATAAGGCCGTCACCTACGATCCGTTGAATAATGTGGTGGCTCTTCCGGTTTCAGCTTATCAGAAGATAATGGGTGAAGACGGGATGGTGAAAGGAGGCTATTACAAAAATGAACTGGTTTTGGTCCGGGTCGATGCGATGAATGGTTTTAATGCGCTTGGTACCCTGGCCGCGGGAGATCCGCAAAAAAATTCAGATTTTATTTTCCCGTACTATTATGGGGAAACAAATCTCAGATCGGTTTTTGCGGACGGGTTTGTTTATGCGATCAGTGGAAAGGGCATTACATCGGCTTCTCTTTTGGATGTGGAGCATCCTCTTTCCGTTCTGAATCTGCAATAAAATGGAGAAGTCTGTGAAATTTATCTTGCGGTCATGGACTTCGGCAATTTTTCAGTTTTGGACTTCTGTACGGCCTACAAGCGGGATATGGAGAGTAAATACTCCCCGGAGTATAAGTTTGCCAGGCTTGCATGAACCTGTGCCAGCTCCTTAAATCTTAAAATCCGCGCCGAGGAGTATTGTCTCCTGTCCCAACAGCAAAAGATCCGCCCTAAGTCCAATGTTATTAATTTCCCCCTTG
>JADFZC010000878.1 GCA_015232735.1 Oligoflexales bacterium
CCTGATTTACGGATTCAACAGGCAACCCAAGCTTCTCTGCAATCTCCATCAAGATGAGAATCTGTTTTTGTGATACATCCGGAAGACAGCTTCCGATATCAATATCGATGGTCACCCTGTAATTTATACCTAGTAAAGGCAATACACTTCCGCCAAGAATTACCCAGTCGCCTTCAAGACGTTCTCCAGCCAATTTTAAAAAACTGTGGATCAGTTCTTCTGTAATAGCCATTACCAATTCCCCCCATACCTCATATCGGAAAAATAGCATAATAAATTATGCCTAATATATTATTTATTTATAACAACATGATTATATTGGTAAATTATTTAATGTGAGACAAATTCAACATCTCTCGTCTATGTCAATGGAGGCACGGGAAAAACAGTATGGACGCACAACGAGGGGACGCCGAGTGGATCGGTTGCGGCGGATAACCTGAGTCATGTTTACTTTCCCCCCGGCCTTCGATCATTTCCACGTATTGGAGGGCAAATCATAAATATCCACCCGGTCCATATCCGAACTTGGATTGGTTCTGGTCGTATAACCGCCCGCAAAGAGGACACTGGCTCCAATGGAGATCATGGCAAAACCTTGCCGGCTCTTGGGCAGGGTTGCCGTGAACCATTTTTGTGTCGCCACATCATAGATCTCCACTTCAGCTGCGTATTCATCTTTACCGGCAAAGATGGCTTTTGATCCTATGGTTACTGCTTTGAGATAACATGGGATCGAGCCGATGGCTTTGGGGAGGGTGGTCTTTGACCAGGTGTTTGACGTCATGTCATAAATGTCCACGTCATCTGAAAATTCCAATCCCGCTCCGGCAAATAGGGCCTTTGGTCCGACAACGGTCACTGCAGTGTAGGTTCTGGCCTTGGGCATGGTTGTTTTGGACCAACTGTTTGTCGCCAAATCATAAATATCCACTACATTTGATGAAGTGGATCCGATGGCCCCGCCAGCGAAAATAGCCTTTGTTCCGACAGTGGCGGCGGCGGCGCTGTGTCTGCCCTGTGAAATAGTTGCTTGTGACCATGTATTTGTCGATGCGTCATAAATATCCACCACATTTGAAAAGTTGGAGGAAGAGACACTCAATGTCTTTTGTGTGTATAGCCCACCTGCGAATATCGCTTTTGATCCTACAGAGGTTGCGCGAATGGCGGATCTGGCCTTGGAAAGTGTCGCCTGCGACCAGGTATTTGTCGATTCATCATAAATATCTACCGCATCTGAGTCATCAGGGTAAATGCCACCACTGGCAAAGATAGCCTTCGATCCGACACTGGTTGCGATAACTTTGCCCAGCGCTTTGGGAAGAGTGGCCTGTGACCAGGTGTTTGTTGATGCATCATAGATATCAACCACATTTGAATATCTATCAGCACCGGTGTTTTTACTTACATACCCGCCGGCAAACAAAGTTTTTGATCCGACTGTTATCGCAGCCATGCCGGAACGGGCAAGAGAGAGGACAGAAGGAGTAATGGTAATCGTCTGGGTGGGGGTAGGGGTGGCGGGTATGGCGGTTATTTCATTTCCCTGCTGCTGAGATTTTGACTTTGGCTCATGGCAACCGCCCGCGACAAGGATCAACGATAAGAGAACAAGCTTGGCTTTCATTATGGTTTCTATACGCATGATTTAATGGCTCCTTGGAAAAGGGATCTCTTTAAAAATTTTTGTGAAGCGTCTTTTTTATTTTTTGAATGAAGTATCCTTATTTTATCAAGATATGACATTTCCGGCAATAACCACGAAAATACGGGAGTGTCAAAATAAATGGTCAGCGAGAATGGCGATTGTCCGCTCCAGGCATATTCAACCCCTGGCTCAGCCTCTCCTGATTCGACACCCGGTCCTTCAGTGCCGGGTTTACCCAGTTGTTTAAAGCGGTTAAACAGACGGAGGGTTACAAAATCCTAAAGATATAAGTTAATTAAACCGATATCTTTTTACTTGAGTTAAAGATCAAAATTGGAGTTTTGATGACCCTTATACTAAAAGACTATCAAATCGGCGAGCTGCTGTTTGAATCGCCAAAAACAGTGGTTTATAGGGGCACCCGAAATTCCGATGGTTTAAAAGTCATGATA
>JADFZC010000879.1 GCA_015232735.1 Oligoflexales bacterium
AACTGTGATACGGGCTTTGTCTCGACCCTGTACAGCCACTCGGTAAGCCATTCCCTGAAATACGAGAAGGAAGTGAATTCGAAAGTCTTGTGGTACAGATCATGCAGTTTTTTAATACTGACCTCGAATAACTGATCCTCTTTTTTCGTTACAAAGCCAAGGTTGATGAAATGTGTCGAAATGAATCCGTCAAAGCAGGTTTCTATTTTTTCTATGTCGCTGGTGGAAATTGCCTCCTTGTTTTCAACGATAGAAATGGTGTTATGGACCTCATCAAGAAAAAATGCACCTGCGTTGCCTTTTATGGTATGAAGTGTAATTCTCACGGCGCTTTTTTCGCCTCTATTCAGGTAATTCTTCAAATTGGCTATTTGCTGCCTGAATTCCTTGTAAAACATTCTGAATGCGTCAGGGTGTCTCAATATGTGAAGGAGTGTGCTGTTGATTTTTGCAGTATGTCTTGCTTTTATGAGGTCGGTCTCATCTGTGATCGTTATCAGGACAGCCCTGATTGTATGGTCGTTGTTGCGGACGAGAGAGCCCGTGATTGCAAGGGTCCTTCTGTCAACAAGGTAGTTGCGGGGCAGCTGGCTGAGGGTTATTTCTTCAGGTAAAATATCGTCGAAGATCTGTTCAATCGAAGCTTCAAAGGCTATTATGCCGTTCCCGGAGATGTTGAGCAGGTCTGTCAGCTTGTCTTCAGGCAGGATTTTCCGGCCGAAAAGCTTTTCACAGGATTTCGAATATCCGGGAGCTATGCTCAAGTCCCTGTTGAGAAGCAGGAATCCGGAAACAACATGATTCAGGATGGTGTTTATTGTCTGCGTGCGTTCCTCGACTATGGCTTCGACATGCTCAACGTGTTTTGTCAGCTGCTGGTTGAGCCGGCTGATTTGTTTGCGGGCTTCAGATTTTATCAGGTTCATTCTGTATCCCAGGGCAAGGGACAAAAGCACAACCTCCATGGCACCGCCAATAAGCTGGCACCAGTCCACGACTGGATGGTATGGAATAATTCCGGCGATTTTCGCTGCTATGAGGAAAGTGCCCATGGCAACAAAGATCCATGCGACCACATAAATTATGGCCGGTTTATATCCCTGGAACGCCCTGATCAGTCCCAGAGTGATGAATATCGGCGTGAGGATCATGGCGTTTGATTCCGTGAGAATTGTGCCGATCTGGTAATTATTGACAATAATTATATAGATCATGGTCATAAGAGGAAGGAATGGAGGAACATTAAGCAGAATCATGGTAAAAAGATTCTTCTTTTGAAAATTCAAAAATTCGCGTGCAAAGAGCATTGCGCCGAAGAGCGCAAAGTTTATGGATATTACATATCCCTGATTCATGATCCAGTTGTCATCATGTTCCGGCATAAAGTATATTCCCAGTCCGAGGGTGCCCAGGTTGCTCCAAATGAAGCCTGAAATATAGACCACGTAATACATGTAGTCCTTCGTGCGGAAAGATGCATATAGAAAGATGTTGTAGAAAAGCATTACAACAACAAACCCAAGGAGTATTCCGAGTAATATGTACTCCTTCATGATATAATTCTGGAACGGACCTGGACTCCACAGAAACAGTGGAAGTGAAGTCAGTCCCCCGGTTTTCAGCCTGATGAAAAAAGTGCTTTTGCCGGGCGGAACCGATATTTTAAAAATTGGATATCTGTGCTTTATTTCACGTTTGGCGAAAGCTATTCTGTCTCCAAGGGTAAGGCTTCTGTAGGTTCCATCGCTTGACGGGGAAAAAATCGTCAGATAATCGGTCGTGGCGTATCTGCTCTCCAGAAGAAGGTGCATGGGCTCAGGCTTTTCATTGTTAAAGTTTATTCTGGCCCATATGGTGGATTGTGTCTGTCCCCAGACCGGGGTGTCTTTAACAGAGATATGAAATCTTCCCAAAAGGCTATGCGTTTGAATATCGTCGAAGGTCAGGCTGTTTGTCCCGTCTTCAAAAAGGAGAAGATTTTTCCCTATGGAAAATGATTCGTATTCATTTCTGTCCAGCAAAATTTCCGAAGGATCATCCGTTCCGGAATATAGAAGTTCGGCAGAGAAAAGAAAATTTATGGATATGAGCCCATTTAGT
>JADFZC010000880.1 GCA_015232735.1 Oligoflexales bacterium
AAAAAATCTTCGTCACGGAAACTCACAGAAGAAAATCGAGAAACATAAGCTTTCTGGACGAAAACGCCGCAATTCCTTCATTTGAAAGGCACAAACCCGAAAAAAGCTTCCTTTCCCTGAAACCGCTCGCCATCGACAGGGTTAAAATGGAAAAATATGCAAGACAGGCAAGCCTCGTATTCAAATCGTATCCGGAAATCAAGAATTCATACGTTGAATTTTCATCAGATTCCGTGACGAAGATTTTTTTGAGCAGCGAAGGCGTCGAGAGAGTCTGGAGGGAGAACAATGTAAGGCTTTATGCCTATATGTGGTTTCACACAAACAAATGCAACATTGACACGGCGGTGGTCGTAAACACCACGAATTTTGATGAAATACCCAGCCTTTCCGAGTTCAAAAAGAGGATTGAGAAAAAGATCGATGAACTTTACAAAACCGAGGGGGGAACGCAGATAACCTCCTACACCGGACCGGTGCTGCTTGCGGCAGTTCCGGCGGGACTTTTCATCCACGAGGTTGTCGGCCACAGGCTTGAGGGGTCAAGGCTCCTGTCGGATGACGAGGGGCGTACTTTCAGGGACAAAACCGGCGAGAAAATCATGCACGAGGATTTGACCATTTACGATGACCCGACGATCAGAAAGTGGAAGGGGCGTTCGCTCACCGGAAGTTTTTCCTTTGACGACGAGGGTACAAGACCTAAGAGGGCGCTACTTGTGGAAAACGGTATTCTTAGGAATTTTCTTACAACAAGAAGCCCCATAAGGAAGAAAGGGTTCGTAAATAACGGCCATGCCAGAAACCAGAACCATGAACGTTCGGTGAGCAGGATGGGAAACCTTGTAATAGAATCGAACGGGAAATACAGTTTTGAAGGCCTTAAGGAACTTCTCATCAAAGAGATCGTAAAGAAAAAAATTCCGTACGGAATAATTCTTTATGACGTTGAAGGCGGAGAAACCGGTACGGAGGCTTATAATTTCCAGGCTTTTCTGGGCAATATCACAAGGGCGGTCAAAGTGTTTCCTGACGGCAGGGAGGAACACATCCGGGGAGTTGATTTCGTGGGAACCCCTCTGTCGAGCCTTTCGAATATCATCGCAGTTGGCAGGGATCTTGAGCTTGACAACGGCTTTTGCGGGGCTGAATCGGGCAGCGTTCCAGTAAGCACTGTTTCACCGGCGCTTCTTCTGTCCGGACTGGAGCTGCAGGCCAAGGAACCAAACAAGGTTACCCAATACATACTCCCGCTTCCATGGTATGAAAAGAAGATGTAGAAATTCAGGCAGCCCCGGACATTTCCTTAAAGCCGTCTTCATATTCCGCTTCCCTGATATCCATATAAAGATTTTTGGGCAGCATTATTTTCAGTGTAAACATCCTGAAATCATCCCCTTCCCGGCTTTTGTCATCAAAAATGAGATCGATTGTGCTTCCATGCTCCATCAGGGACATATAAGCGATATCAAGACCGACACCGCGACCCGATATTGATGTTATGTTCTCGGAAGTCGTAAAGCCTGAGCAAAAGATATTCTGGGCTATCGCCATGTCATTCAGGTCGGCTCCCTTTAAATCGGGTTTTTTGTTAAAGACCAATTCCCGAATTTTTTTCATGTTCAATCCGCGCCCATCATCATGAATCTCCACGACAAGCTTTTCCTCGACGACATCCGCCTTGACCTTGATAAGTCCGATCTCCTGCTTTCCGTTCCTGGCCCGCTCCTCCGGGGTTTCAATTCCGTGATCTATTGAATTTCTTATAATATGCGTCATCACATCCTGCACCCAGAAAGTGGCATGTTTAAAAATAAGAAATCCTTCCACATTTATTTCAACAAGAGGGGTAAATTTGTTTAATTCCCTTGCTATGGAAGGCAAGGTGCTGAAAATTTCGCCAAATATTTCATCCAGGCTTTTCGCGTCCCAGTTGTTGAGCAAATGATGGACGCTCTTTATAGGTCCTTTTGCTGAATCCGGAACCGACACCTGGCTTTTTTCCAAAATACTCACTGCTTTTTTGACGATCCCGATCGCAATCTTTCCCCTTGTGTCCTGATTCAGTTTTGAAAGCTTTTTCCTGTTTATGTCGGCA
>JADFZC010000881.1 GCA_015232735.1 Oligoflexales bacterium
TGAAAGATATTGAGCTATCAGCCTGAGCATGTCTGGAATGTCATCAGCAACAAGGACGGTTTCATTTCTGGATATTTCGTTTTCATTCTGTCCGATGTCCAGCTCGAATTCGACTTTGTTGCAGCCTGATTCAATATCGGCCATAAGCCAATCCCTTGCCTTATAATCATCTTTTTCGGCATACACCTCGAAGAGATTGTTTTCTTTCAGGTACTTTGAAATCTTATCCAATATTGCCGCTGCTTCGATGTCTGGATTTATATGCTCATATTTGATTTGATGCTTTTCAAATTCCAGTGCCAGGGGTTCACTGATTTCCTTTCCGATGAGAAATATTTTGCACAAAGGCTGGATTTTTCTGAAAAGAGAAAGTGCGTTCAGGCTGTATTTTCCAAATTCCCCAATTTCGCATGCAAGTATTTTGAAGAGATATTTGTCACTTATATCCCTGGTTTCCAATATGTCGTCTATGAAGATGTGTCTGGATATCTGAGAGGAGCCGGGAAGCTGTTTCAGCAGCTGGTTTTTTGTTTCGTTATCTCCAAAGACAAACAGTACATCAATCAGAGGTTTCATTACTTTCAATAAAGGGAATGAGGCTGAAAAGATGCTTCCCGCTCCCGGGGTGCTTGCGACTGAGACTTCGCCGTTCATCTTTTCAACCAGCTCCTTTGAGAGTGCAAGTCCCAGTCCTGTTCCTTCATGGCCGGATTTTTTGGTGCTGTTGACCTGGTAAAATGCATTAAAGAGTTTTTTCTGCTCCTCTTTTGAAATACCGGCTCCGTTGTCGGATACTGAAATTATGGCATGGTTTTCGATCACATTCAGATTTAGGGATATGCGTCCCGATTTATTTACGAATTTGTATGCGTTTGAAAGATAATTGAATGTGACTTTTTCAATTGCATCGATATTTCCTGATATATGGATATTGTCATGGCAGTCGTTTGAATCGAAATCCCTGTCATTAATCCTCATATTGAATACGATTTCTCTGCTTTTGCAGAGCGGGGCAAACGATTTTCCTATTGAAGTTACGAGACTTGTGAGGTTTAAAGGTTCAAGAGGAATATTTTTTGAGGCACCCACGTATTTCTGGAACTCCAAAAGCTGTGTGACAAGACGGAAAAGACGCCTTGAGTTTCTGGCAGCTATCTGGATGTCGTTGCTGTCAGCGTGTATTTTGCCGAGATTTTCAAGAGAATTCATTATCAGTGTGAGAGGCGTTCTGAATTCATGGGATATGTTTTGAAAAAACCTTGTCTTCTCCATATCCAGTTCCTGGAGTTTGATATTGGCGCCTCTCAGTTCCTCTGTCTGCTCCCTGACCTTGTCTTCCAGGTTATTGGTGAAGTCTTTGATCTTGATTCTCATTTCGTCAAATGATTTTGACAGCTGACCTATCTCATCCCTTGATTTTATGGACACCGTCGTGTCGAAATTCCCATCGACTATTTTTAACATGGCTTTTGAAAGAGTGTCTATAGGCTGAACGATTGTATATTTAGTAGCGAAAAGAAGAAGACTTATCATGAGCAGGCATGAGACGGTGCTTACGGCGATTGACCGGAACATGCCGGCTCTGGCCCTTGAATGCGCCTCGTCGAGAGAATATTCAATAATCAGATGTCCTAGGAATTGAATGGAACGGACTGCATTTGGCTGATACCACAAGGTGGCCTTAATCCTTTTGATGCCTGTGCCGGCATCCTCCAGTATCAGGCTGTCGATCTTGTTTTTTGAAAAGGGCTTTGATGGCTTGGATAAAGCATCTTGAGGTAAAATTGGACTGTCGTCCGCAACTATTTTTTTTGAATTGTAGCTGCCATTTGATAAGTTGTTTTGATGCAGCATGGATTTATTTCCCAAGACGATCCTGCCGTTGTTGTCAAATATCTGTACGCGGCGCATGTTGTCAGACTGGAAAAGTCCGAGGATTGCGGCTTCTATCGTTTTTGTATCAAACGACCACAGGGCGAATTCGAAAGTCAAAACGGAATTGGATGCCTGGATCATTTGAAAGTCATTTTCCATTTTTTCATTTTCGTTTATCTCACGGCGGACGTTCATCCATGAGCTCACTCCGGTGAGGACGGA
>JADFZC010000882.1 GCA_015232735.1 Oligoflexales bacterium
GCACTGAATCCCGTTTTTTGGTAAAAATAAAGGACGGTTCCAAAACCTACATCGAGACGCTCGCTCCTGCGCGCGATAAGGGACGCAATATGGTCATGATCGGGGATGACATGTGGGCTTATGTTCCCAATCTCAAGAGAGCCGTTCGAATCCCATTGCAGCAAAAAATATCAGGCCAAGCTGCGAATGGCGACATATCGAGAATGAGTTGGTCTCAAGACTACAAGCCTGTTCTTGAAAAGATGGATGGCAACCACTATGTGCTAATGATGACGGCATTACGCAAAGGCCTCACATACGAAAAGATCAGGCTATGGATTGAAAAAGGAACATATAGACCATTCAAAGGTGAATATCTGAACTTGTCTGGCGAGCCTATTAAAAAGGTCCGTTTTGAGCAATACGAGAAAAGGGAAGGGGCAATGAGGCCTACCGTCATGGCGATTGAGGATGCCATGAATTCAAAGTTAAATAGTAAAATTATTTTGGAAAAAATGAAAATATCCGACTTCCCTGAAAGCCGGTTTACCGTAAGCTCTCTCAGTGAGTGAGTTTTGATAACATAAAGCCAAGCCTGGGGGATGTCGTTGCTTGAACGAATGGAAAGATTTTTCAGGAAGGTTTGATCGGCATCCATCTTTTGATTTCAAGAGTTAGGATCTGTAGTGGAAGAAGCGGTTGCTGGATTGGGGAGCTGCCATCGTGCGTTTAAAATGTCTGAAAATTTTGGTATTGAGACGAAATAGTAGCTCGACTGCATTTCAAATGATAGTTATCGCTCTTCTCATAGTCTTTGGGTCTGTGCCTTGCTACGGATGGAGCAAGGGCTCTTTTAGCCTCGGAAGCGAAGCGGCAGGATCAACAGAAGAGCCAAGTGGCCTCATATACTCCAGGAGCTGGGTTGAAGGTTCCCTGTCAGGATCGACGCCATTCGTTGATCGAATCGGGAAGGCTCACTTTTCTTTGAGGCTAAAAGGGATAGGAAGCCTTTATTATTACGATTGGAACAGAGAGTATCCTTCCAGACCCTACGTTGAATCGGACTTGACCGAGGGACTTGCTTGTCTAAAATATGATTCTTTCGACCTCGAGGCTGGTTATAAGATCATATCATGGGGGGAAATGATCGGAGGATCGATCGTTGACCTTACGAATCCGCGCGACCTGCGCGAACCATCTCAGCTCATAAAAAGCGAGAACAAGTTGGCCTCGCCAATGCTTTATACTCGATATGTCGGCACAGTTATGGGGGCCCTGGAAGCATATGTCTCGCCCACTCCCGCCGCAGCTCGTGCTCCCTATTATTTAGGCGGATTGGCGGTCAGAGAAGCACCAGATTTGAGCAAAACCAGCAGTGAAGGATCAAATCCCTCCGCTGATGACGGAGAAGAAAAATCAATTCCGACCAAAAACCTTGAATATGGGGCGCGTTGGGGCGTCTTGTTCGGTGGAATGGATATGAAGCTTTTGACTTTTCGACATCGAAGCCGGCTTCCACTGCTCATTAGGGCGGAGGATTCCCAAGGTCCGCATTGGGAAGCCGTCTGGCCAATGGAACAAAGCCAAGGCGTGACGGCAAGCTACGCCTTTGACTATGTGGTTCTCCGTGGTGAATATCTCAATTCGATCCCTCTCGAAGACAAGACTATCCCTCTAAACACTCCAAAGGAGGCAGAGACGAATCAAGGCAATTTAGCCGTCGATTTTACTTACGGCAATCTTTTGGTGGGATTTCAGAGACAAATGATTGTGCCGGTGGTGGAGATCCCGCAAGTTATTGAAACAAAACAGTGGCAGGGCATGTATATTCAGTATCAACTCAATCACCCTTACAATCTGAGTTTTAACGCTTCGGCGTACAAACTTGTGAAAAGCAACGACATGTTTCATAAGGAGACCATACAGTACGAGGTTGGCGAACACACCCGCCTGACAGCTTCATGGGAATGGTTTATAGCCAGCAGGGAGCCTTTGCTTCTACTTCTTGAAAAGGAGGACAGAATGA
This sequence comes from Oligoflexales bacterium, assembly GCA_015232735.1. The sequence goes on from JADFZC010000882.1 coordinate 2,006, forward strand.
TAGGGGGAGTCACCTTCATATTTTAAGGCTTAAGCCCAGCTCCTGCTGAACAATAATTTTCAGACCTTAAAATTCGCTTGTAGCCTGGTTT
>JADFZC010000883.1 GCA_015232735.1 Oligoflexales bacterium
AGGATCGTCCGACGACGATTAACGAAGAGTCAGACCTTTTCGGCTAGGGTCTAGCGAGAGAATATATGACAAATAAAATATACTTCGACAATGCCACGACATCCTGGCCAAAGCCCAAAAGCATGCTCAGGTCCATGGAAATCTTCGAGGAGAACATAGGCGTATCCCCGGGAAGATCAAGCCACAGCCTTTCCATCAGTTCGGCAAGGGTCATGCACGAGGCCAGAAGTTCCATTTCAGAACTGCTGGGAGCCGAAAATCCCTGCTGCGTGGCTTTCTGCATGAATGCCACACAGGCTCTGAACATGGCTCTGTCAGGCCTGCTTAAAAGAGGCGACCATGTGATTGTTTCCGCGATGGAGCACAACTCCGTCATGCGCCCCCTCAGGGCACTTGAGGAAAAAGGCGTCGAACTTGACATCTCGAAAGGTGAAAACGGCGGTGTGCCGGATGATGGAAATATCGCTTCGGCTATCAGACCAAATACCCGGGCCATTGTTATTAACCATGCATCCAATGTTACAGGCGCGATCGCCCCGGTAAAAAAAAGCGGCAGACTCGCACGGGAGCACAACCTTGTTTGCTGTGTCGATGCCGCGCAAAGCCTCGGCTTTCTTGATATCGACGTCAGGGAAATGAACATAGACATGCTGGCTTTCACAGGACACAAATTCCTTATGGGGCCGACCGGAACAGGGGGACTGTATATAAGAAAGGGTTTGGAACACGAGGTAGCCCCCATTCTTGTGGGAGGAACCGGCAGCAATTCGGAATTTGAAACCCATCCCTCTTTCATGCCAGACAAACTGGAGGCCGGCACACCCAATATTCTTGGAATTTCAGGACTTAACGACTCAGTAAAATACGTGAGGTCGATCGGCCTTCCAAATATCAGGGAGAAGCTTCTCAAACTGAGGGAGATGTTTTTGGGCGGTCTCTCCGGGATCGAAAACGCTGTTATATACACATCGGCATGCGACGGGTCCGTGCCGATAGTATCTTTCAACATCAAGGGCAGGGACCCGTCGGATGTCTCGCATATCCTGGATGAGAAATACGGAATTTTGTCGAGGCCGGGGCTTCACTGTTCGCCCCTGGCTCACAAGACGATCGGAACTTTCCCAAAAGGGACGGTGAGATTCAGTTTTTCATATTTCAATTCCACTGTGGAAATTAAAGAGGCTCTGGAAGCCCTCAGGGAGATTTCAAAAAACAATGACCGCGACTGACAATTCAAATGGCATTAAAATGGAAAATGAAAGTCTGATCGCCTTTACCAAAGACAGGATGGGAGAGGGCGATGATGATCTGGGGAAAATCCTAATCAGAAGCTTTGTGCATACACTTACTGAAAAAAAGGCTCTTCCGAAAACGATGGTTTTTTACAATACAGGGGCAAAGCTTCTTGCTGACGATTCGCCTCTGTTTTCCGATTTCGCCGAGCTTGAGACGAGGGGGGTTAGGCTTCTGGTCTGCGGAACCTGCGTGAACTATTTCAATCTTAAAGAGAAAATAAAAATTGGAACCGTTTCAAACATGTATGAAATATCAGACCTACTCTTGGGTTCAAAAAGAGCGACTTTCATCTGACCCTGGGGGCTTCAAGTGAGTTCATCTTCAAGATACATGTTTGTTCTCGTGGAATCCGTAAGCCACGCCCTCATTGTCGAAAAATTTTTAAAAGAGGCTTTCGTTCCCAACAAGCTTGTCCCTGTACCGAGGGATATCAGTTCCAGCTGCGGAATTTGCGTGAGGTTTGAGGCGCAGTTTGCTGAAAAGGTTTCCGACATATTGTCAAATGAGGAATCGGTCAGGCATTTTTCAGCAAGAGTTGTACCGTCAGGAAAGCATTAAAAATAAACTGGGGGAACACCGCTTTGATGTATAAGCGAATAGTAGCCTGCATCCTTCTCGCCTACCGAAATCTGCCCCTTCACTTTACCCTCCGAGATTTTATAAAGGACATACGTTACCTTGTCTCCAAACTTTCGCCCCTCAAAAACGACGAGGTCCGGATCGGGTGTCTGCCTGACCTGAATCAGGGATGCGTCCAGATTTATTTCATGTCTTTGTTCGTTCATGCTGCTGACATCAAC
>JADFZC010000884.1 GCA_015232735.1 Oligoflexales bacterium
AGAATTTCATATATATACAATTTTACGGGTCCAAGCGAGTCGATAGACACGGCCTGTTCGAGTTCGCTGGTTGCGCTCCATCGGGCAATCCAATCTATAAGAAACGGGGACTGTGATGCTGCGATCGTCGGCGGTGTCAACGTTATTGCAAGTCCCCTGCTCTTTATTTCATTTAGCAAGCTTGGCCTTTTAAGCAAGGATGGAAGATGCAAATCATTTGACAAGGATGCCGATGGGTATGCAAGGAGCGAAGGTGTCGGCACAATACTTATAAAACCATATTCCAGGGCCCTCGCCGATGGAGACAGGATATACGCTCTGATAAGGGGAAGCGCGGAAAATCACGGGGGCAGGGTCAGCTCTCTCACGGTACCTAACCCGATTGCTCAGGCAAAATTAATAGAGAAGGCCTGGGAGAGGTCAGGAGTTGATCCCACTACGGCAACATACATTGAAGCAAGCGGGACAGGAACATTGCTTGGAGACTCGATTGAAATCAATGGGCTAAAGAAAGCGTTCAAAGAATTATACAGGAAAAGAGGAAAAGAATTTACAAGCAGAAAATGCTGTGGAATTGGAACTGTAAAGAGCAATATAGGACATCTGGAAACCGCAGGCGGCATGGCGGCAATAATCAAGGTCATACAGGCCATGAGGTTTCAGGAAATTCCGGGCAATCTTCATCTCAAGGAATTAAATCCCGAAATCGATCTGGATGATACGCCGTTTTATATTGTCGACAGGACTCAGCAGTGGGAGGCATTGAAAGATGCCGATAACAGAAAAGTTCCAAGAAGAGCTGGAATCAGTGCGTTCGGATTTGGCGGATCAAATGCGCATGTTGTCATTGAGGAGCATAAGACGGATTCCACAGGCATACTGGACAGCCGTGATCCTGTTATCATTACCCTATCTGCAAGAACGAAGGAAGTACTCAGAAAATATGCCAAAGACTTAAGCGAGCATCTTGAAAAAATGAAAGCGGGCGCGGGTTATGACTTATGCCTTTCGGATGTGGCATATACCCTGCAGATTGGGCGGGAGAGAATGGAAGAAAGACTTGCGGTGATTACGGACGATATCTGTGAACTAAAAGATATTTTGAAAAAATATGGGGAAGGCGGTGAAGAGCCGCAAAAGATTTTCACAGGAAATGTAAAGAGGGACAGAGAAAAAATTGAGATACTTACGGGCGTGAAAGTGGGAAAAGAGATAATCTATTTATTCTATAAACACAAAGATTATGAAAGTCTGGCAAGATTATGGGTCTTTGGTGCGGATCTTGATTTTACATTGCTGTACAAAGGGACAAGGAGAAGGAGAATATCCCTGCCGACATATCCGTTCGACAGAAAAAGATACTGGATCCCTGAAATTGAATCTTCCTCCCATCGGGATTTTGATGATACACCCAGGATCATTGAAAAATTGGATGTTAGCAGCGGATTTGAATTGCTGGCATCCGAAATACGCACTGATATTGCCCGACTTCTAAAGATAAGTGATAAAGACGTCGATCTTGATGCTGATTTGAGTGATTACGGACTCGACTCCGTTTTCATAATGCAGCTTTGTAATAACCTGAATGGCAGGTACATGTTGAATATCATGCCGTCTCATATTGCTGAAAGAGCCAGCATCAAAAAGCTGACAGATTTCCTGCTGACAGACTTTAAAGCCAATTTTGACAGATTTCATATAAAAAAAGCTGGAAAAAGGATCCTGGAGGATGGATCAGGGCATCAAAATGCGAATATGAAAAGCAAAACAACCATAAAAAATTGTGATCTCTCATTTGAACAAAAGCGAATGTGGAATGCGATGAAAATCAATAATGAGAGAAACAGCCTGACCATACCCTTGGGCTTGAAAATCGAGGGGCCGCTAGAAATATCCCATGCCCAGACAGCAATAAATGCCATAATAAGCAGGCATGATACCCTGAGAACAATATTCAGGGAGAAAGATGGTGAGGCACATGCTGTAATAATGCCGGATATGGACGTCCCCATCTCCTTTTTTGATTTTTCAGAAAAGGAAAGGCGGGATTTGGATGAGCTCAAAAAAAAAAAAAAAAACAGGGTATTTGATATC
>JADFZC010000885.1 GCA_015232735.1 Oligoflexales bacterium
ATTCCTGAAAAACGTAGTTAAACCTGTTTCTCGCCTCGGTGGGGTCAAGGACCGCAACTTCCGGTTGATCGCCGATGAGATGTTTAATCATGGGAATGACATCGGTAATAACCCTGCCATTTTTTTTAATCGCTCTCAATATCTTCTCTTTCCAGATGTCCTGAACTTTTTTGGGTTCGGAGAGGATGATGCAGCAGAATTCGGAAAACGCCTGGATTATGGCAAAATAGGGGATGTTCTTTTTGAACTTGTCAAACTTGCCTGATATAAAATATCCCCTTTTTTCTGTCAGGGGGCGATGTATCTCATTTATAAGCGATGTTTTTCCAATACCTGATGCTCCGCCTACAAAAAGGACCTCGCTGTTGCCGCCTGCAACTCTTGTAAATGTCTCGATCAGGATATTTTTTTCAGATTTTCTGCCGTACAGCTTCTCGGGAATGATAAATTGTTCTGATAAATCATTTTCGCCAATGACAAACGTGTCATGGCTCCTGTTTTCGTTGATGGCCGACAAAACCCAATTTAGATCATAAATCAGGCCTCTTATGCTCTGGTAACGTTCTTCTGCATTTTTTGCCAGCAATTTCATTATGATGTCGGAAATCGCCTGTGGGATTTCCAAATTCAGCTCGCTTAACGGAGTCGGCTTTTTGGCAATATGAAAATGGACAATCTCCATTGGGTCGGAGGAAGAAAACGGCACTCTGCCTGTCAACAGCTCATAAAAAGTCACGCCAAGCGAATAATAGTCGCTTCTATAGTCTATCGTCCTGTTCATTCTGCCCGTTTGTTCAGGTGATATGTAGAGAAGGGTCCCTTCGAGAAGACCTGGACTTATGAACCTTTGACTTTCTCTGTTCAGCATTGAAGCCAGACTGAAATCGATCAGCCTCAGTTCACCGGTATCGATATTATATATGATATTATGCGGTTTGATATCCCTGTGTATTACATTGCATTTATGTATTTTACCAATTCCTTCGGCCGTACTGATGGCAATTTTAAGGAAAAGGTTCAAATCGAGATGCCTGGATGCGAGGATGCGGTCAAGCGATTGTCCGTTTATATCCTCCATAATGATGGCTTTTGTATGGGCCACATCGATCAGGTTATGGATTGTTATCACCTTGTCTATTTTGCTGAGGTATTTCGCAGTTTCAAATTCTTTGGTAAAGCTTTCAACCTCCTGGTTTGTGGGATATTCCTGATTCAGGATTTTTATGATTGCCCGGGAGCCGTCTGCTTTTTTTGTGCATCTATATACCAGTGAATTGCTGCTTTTATGGATCGTTTCATGAATTTCAAAACCTGTGATATCGTGCATAGTGTTTTCCCAAAGAATGTATCAATTATATTTTTAGCGGAATGTTGATATTTTAGACTCTGTGATGATTGGATACAATCCCTTTATGCGCAGCGCCAGGGCCTGCAGCAATATTTTATGGCGGCTGTCCTCATGCGTACATCCCTTTGCGATCACTGCGTTCTTTGCTTTTCAATGACTTTACATCTTCCTTTCCAATATCAGGCTACTCTTTGCAGTGGGACAGAACGGTACCCCTGTGCCTCTCTAATCATTCGATCCAGATAATCACACAGTTCAATAGCTGTATTTTCATCAATAGATTGGTTTTCAATGACTGATCGATAAAATGAGATATCATATCTACAACCGGAATTAATGATGAATCCGACAGTCAGTTTTTTCTTTAATATGTAATATAATAAACCGAGACCGATCCCAACTACAGCCAGTAAGGGCTTTAAAGAGCCAAGCATCGCCCCTAAAACGACCGCAATTAGAAGTGATTCCTTCCAAGGTTTTTCGTAGCCTGACACTGTGCTTGAAATATTTGTCAAAGAGGTTGTTATCCTTTCAAAACCGGAAAAATCCCCTTTATTGAATATGACCTGCCCGTTCTCCACCTTTAAAGTCAGCGTGGGATCTATTTTAAGTAAAGAAAAAAACCATGAAATAATTCCTTCTGCCCGTCCTTCTATTAATACTGATGGCTCACTTGCAGACGCCTTCGGGTTAAAATTCCATTTTTTGATTACAGTAATTTTCCAGAATATTATTTTATTCCATTT
>JADFZC010000886.1 GCA_015232735.1 Oligoflexales bacterium
GACAAAATTCATATGGGAGGGTCATGAGTGTGGCGGTCATATAGGTCCCCTTTCAAGTTTCGTATTATGGGAACTGCAGATTCATCGCCTCGAATCCTATGATGAACCGGAAAAGCTTGCCGTGTATTTTGCCGGCGGGATCCATGATGATCTTTCCGCCGCCATGGTCTGGGTGCTTGCATCGGGCCTGGTGAAGAGAGGCGCCGCGGTCGGATTTCTCGTGGGGACAGGCTATCTTTTCACACGGGAGGCTGTGGCGAGCGGCGCCATAATGAAGGGTTATCAGGATTTAATGGTGGCGAGCGACAGGACAGTGACCCTGGAAAGCGCAAAGGGGCAGGTGACGCGGGCCGTTCAAAATGATTTCACGGATCATTTCGAGTCTTATAAGGAGAAACTGGAAAAGACTCACACTGATGCACAGGCCATATCAGCCGAGCTTGAGCTTTTGAACCTGGGCCGTCTCAGAATAGCGGCGAAGGGAATAAGAAGGGACAGGGACAGGCAGGTTAATTTGAATGATGACGAGCAGAAACGTGAAGGGCTTTACATGGCCGGGCAGATGGTTGCCCTCAGGGACAAAGTCACGGACATAAATACGCTTCATCACGATATCGCCGTAAAAAGCGGAAAATTTATCGAGGAAAACCTCCGCGGCTATCAGATCGAGAAAAAAGGCGTGTCTCTGGCTGATGACAGGAAAATAGTCGACGTGGCTATCATTGGAATTGCCTGCATATATCCCGAATCAAAAAATATTGACGAATATTGGCAAAATATCATATCTGGAAGAAACGCGATCAGCGAAGTTCCTGAAGAGAGATGGAACATCCAGACCTATTTTGATCCTGATGCGGAAAGCAAAGCCGGCGGAGAAAAGAGCATATCGAAATGGGGCGGTTTCATTCCCGACATAGAGATAGATCCCCTGGCGTTTGGAATACCTCCCAAAACGATGACCGCCATAGATCCTATGCAGATACTCAGCCTGATGGTCGCAAAAAATGCCCTTGAGGATGCGGGCTATTGGAATCGAAACTTTGACAGGGATTTCACTGCTGTCATTTTCGGTGCCGGTTCCGGCTCGGATTTGCCCGGAATATACGGGTTAAGATGCTGGTATCCCACATTTTTCGGCCCGCTTCCAAGGGAACTTGACGAGAGATTGCCTCCAATTTCGGAAGATACGCTTCCGGGTATCCTTTCGAATGTGGTTGCCGGGAGGATAACCAACAGGTTTGACCTCGGTGGGACAAACTGCACAATAGATGCTGCGTGCGGATCATCGCTCGCCGCTCTTAATCTGGCTGTGAAAGAGCTTACGCTTGGAACGGCCAACATGGTTCTTTGCGGAGGTGCAGATCTTCATAACAGTGTAGCCGACTACATTATGTTTTCGGGAGTCAAGGCACTTACCAAGAAAGAACGATGCTCACCGTTTGACAGCCAGGCCGACGGGACGATACTTGGCGAAGGCATTTCCTGCGTGGTCCTCAAAAGATTCGAAGATGCAAAACGCGACAAAGACAGGATCTATGCAGTGATCAAGGGGCTCGGATGCGCAAGCGACGGAAGGCATCTTGGAATAGCGGCGCCAAGGAAGGATGGACAAAAGAGATCGCTTGAGAGGTCATACAAAATGGCCGGCGTGTCCCCGGCGAGTGTTGGGCTTGTCGAGGCTCATGGCACCGGGACTGTAGCCGGAGACAATATTGAGCTGTCGTGCCTGAACGAAATTTTTTCCGAAGCTGGTGCAAAGAGGGGCGCGTGTGTTGTCGGATCGGTAAAATCCCAGATAGGCCACACAAAATGTGCTGCCGGCATGGCAGGACTTATCAAGGTTGCAAAGTCGCTATATCACGGTGTGCTTCCTCCTTCGATAAATATAAAAAGTCCAAACCAGGTTTACCAGCAGGAGGTGAGCCCGTTCTCCTTCAGTGACATGTCCAAACCGTGGTCCTCTGCCGAAAAGTACGGCGGCGTCAGCGCATTTGGTTTTGGCGGTACAAATTTCCATGCTGTTCTGACCCAGGATGATGAGTTCAAGGGGATGGAAAGGACATTCAACGAATGGAGTTATGAACTTATACTT
>JADFZC010000887.1 GCA_015232735.1 Oligoflexales bacterium
TTTTGCATTATTTTCAAAAAGTGAGAGATAAGATGAAATTTCGCATAGTCGCTGGCCAAAAAAAAAATAGGTGGCAACATGAAAGAAATCGAAAATAAATCTGGTATGCGAATTTTTCTAGACATGGGAATGCCAATTGACCTACCAGAAAAGGGAGAATTTTCCTCTTCAAAAATCACCAAGAAAAGCTACCAAGATCTCATTGATCATCAATATTTACCAGCTATAGACGGAGAGATAGCGGGATCATTCAAATTCACCAAGTCCCAAAAATACAGACATGCCTTAACATTTTCAAAATAATTTCCGACAAGAGTGAATATCGCATACACTTTTGAAGGGAGAAAAAATCAGTAGAGGAGAAATCAATATGGCTCGCATCCTTTTGGTCTGCTTCATCCTCGTCTTTTCCTGCCGGGTCGGAAAAGATAAAAAGAAAAACGGAAATCCCTCTGAGGGAAGCTCTTACACAACAGTGTCAAGTGAAAGCCTGGAAAACGAGAAACTGGCCTTTTCATCCACCCTTCTTCAGCCAAATACCCTGTCCAGGCTGAAGGATCCCACTTCCTGGTGGACCTGTGATGATAAAACCCAAATTTGCACATACAGGGGAAATGAAAGAAGGGTCTTTCTCAAGCTTGAAGAAAGTGAATGCGTAGCCATATCCGGTTCGAAGGCGGCCACAAGATTCAAAAAGGATGGCCCATGGTGTGAACTGTCGCATTTGCCGGCCAGATTTGAAAACGCAGCCCAGGGAATCACAGTCAAGATACCTGTAAAGTCCGATCTCTTTGACGGCAATTCGATGGTCCACCTTTCTATTTTTAATCAGGAAGACATCGATATATCAGGCAGGAACGGCCAGAAATACGGTCAATGCGATATAGTTTATGATTATGATTCTGAAACTGAGTCCATTGTCTGTCCGAATGGAATAAAATGGAACCCGGAACCTGACAACAGCGAAAGTTACCAGATAAACGCCTCGCAAATCACCGCAGGGGAATGGACAATAACAACAGGCCATCTGAAAAAGGGACAAAAGTATATAATAGATATCATAGGGCAAAATTCTGACAAATGCAATACAAGCGAAGCTTTCGCAGAAGGCTCCGTCGATGCAGACGTTCTTCAGTTGAAAGATCTGAAATGGGATACCACCCTGAAAGCATGTAACTCTATAAAATAATGTCGCTGACGCTGAAAGCGCCAGCGACCGATTATTTTTTCAAAAGGTTTGCGCCAGAGCCCCGCGGCTTTTCAAGGCATCTTGACATCCTAGGAGCGAACTTTCGATCCGCCGCAAGGCCGCGACAAGCACCATCGCGGTTGACGGCTTGTGTCTCCAATTCACAGTGCCCTTAGAACGGAAGAGTGGAACGGTTTCACTTAGATCTTAAAAATGAAATTTGTCTCAAATTTTGTTAAGGGATGATATTCATGTGCGTTCTCTTTGCCTGCAGTATCAAAAGTATTTCAATTTACATAGGCCTCACCAGGGCATATAAGGGAAAATACCGTTTTTTTTAATAAAAAATTGCTTCGGGTGTATTCAGAAAAAGAGAATTCTAGATGTATAAAGGTACCTGAAGTTTTCGGTTTGGTAACAAGATTCGCACCAGTGGCTTAAAGCGGCAGCACAATATTCAACTTTGTTGTATAACCGATGAAAATCGAACTTGTTTCAATGAAATGTGCATAACAGACAATATCTCCGCTTTTTAAAAAAACCATTATGCCACCTTCTCGCTTTTGAGACCGTCTATTTTGAAAAGCGCTGTTTCTCCTATCCCTCTAAGATTAAAGGTCCCGGCTTTCGACCAGCCCACACCCATAAAATTATCCCTTACCGATGAAGAAAAGAATATTCCGCCGGGAGTAGCCATTTTTTCAATCCGTGATGCCATATTTACAGCCGGACCAATGGCTGTATATTCAGTTCTAACCTTTCCTCCAAAAGATCCCACAATTCCACTTCCCTTATGAATCCCAATACGCATGGAAAATGACACGCCGTAAGTTTTTTTCCAACCTCTGCTAAGATCCTCCAGCAAGGATTGCATCTCAATGGCACAATCTATTGCATTTTTAA
>JADFZC010000888.1 GCA_015232735.1 Oligoflexales bacterium
GTCGTGATGAAGTGCTTGTAAGAGTCGTTGCAGCCGGGGTGAATCCTGTAGACTGGAAGATCAGAGAGGGTTATCTACGAAGACGAATCCAGTTCGCACTACCCCACACACTTGGTTGGGATCTTTCAGGAATCGTGGAATCTGTTGGTGCGGGTGTTCAAAAATTTAAGATTGGAGATGAAGTATACGGTCGTCCAGACTTGACCCATGAGGGAACATATGCAGAATATGTATCTGTTATGGAATCCGAAATTGCGATCAAGCCGAAAACGATCGATCATATTCATGCTGCGGCAATACCTCTAGCTTCGCTGACGGCATGGCAATCTCTCTTTGATGCCGCAAATCTTAAGAAAGACCAAAAAATTTTGATTCATGGAGGATGCGGCGGCGTTGGCAGTTTTGCCTTACAGCTTGCCAGGTGGAAAGGTGCCTACATTGTAAGTACATCGTCCACAAAAAATCTGAATTTGCTATACGACCTTGGTGCTGACAACGCAATTTCATATCAGGAGGAAAACTTTGAAGATAAGGTACAGGATATGGATGTTGTCTTTGATACCATTGGAAAAGATGTCCAAAAGAGGTCATTCAAGGTATTAAAAAAGGGTGGAATCCTGGTTTCAATTGTGTCGCCTCCATCTGCTGAAGATGCTTTAGCTCATGGTGTCCGTCAGGCATACGTATTTATCAAAACAGATGCACATCAACTTGAAGAGATTGCAAAGCTTGTTGATAATGATACCATTGAGCCGCTTGTAGAGACAGTCTTTCCATTGACTGAGGCCCGACAGGCTCATGAGCTTATTCAGCAGGGGCATGTTCGAGGCAAAATTGTATTAAAAGTCGCCTGAACAATAACTCATAGCGGGATGAACTCCAAATTTTTATAAATCATGGGGAGAATGAATTATGAAAAATTTATACTTATACATTTTAATTCCTTTTTTTCTATATAACCAGATTCTTTTTGGCAAAGCGCCCATGCATAAGATCGGTATTTTGCTTGCATCCCATGGCGATATTGATTCACTATCCGAACTTAAGCCTTACTTGGAAAAGGGCATTACCCATATGGCTCCTCTTCCAGGGAATATCTCTGGTCTTGTGAGTCGTATAGGCTGGCCGCTATTCAGAGCGATATATGAGCCCATGTATAAATCTTTTGGTGTAAAAACGTATTATCGTGAAAATACCCTGAAGCAGGTGAAGGCGCTTCAAAGACAACTTGATGCGAATGGGACCGATGCAAAAGTATATATGGGGTTCAATCTGCTTTCGCCCACTGTCACAGAGGCGCTTGATGAAATGAAGGCTGATGGAGTTGAAATTATTGTTTTGATTAATCAGGGAGCGCAGTATTCAATGGCCACCCGTATGAACTATATGGACGTTATAGATTACCTTAAAAACCACTCCGACTATCAGCCTAAAGTCATTGGAATCAACCAATACACGCAGGACGAGCGTTTTCGAGCACTTCTGGTGGATTCACTGAAAGAGGATTTGAGTAATTATTTTCCTGAAGGAAGCAGTAATAACACATGCCTTTTGATGACATTTCATGGTATTCCGGCAACAAATGTGAGAAAGGGTGACAAATCAACCCAGGACATGCTTAATCTGTTTGAATATGTCCGAAGCCAATTTCCTGAGTATAAAATGTATTATGGCTTTTTAAATGAGAACATCATCCCATTTGTAAAATGGACTGGGCCCACAGCGGTGGAAAGTGCCCGTAAAGTGGGTGAGGCTAGAGCTGCATGCTCAAATGTCCTTATGGATGCCAGGATCAGTTTTACAGTTCATCCCAGGATTGTACTCTATGACGTCAATGTTCTTGCACGTAAGGAGATATTGAATAGAAATCCAAGCGCTATGGTTGTTTTGGCACAAAATTTTAATGATAATGAAAAATTGGCTCGCTTTTTTGCAGATATGGCGGAAGAGGCTTTGAATGGCAGAGGTGATCTATCTTACCTTGATATGACATCAACAATTGGTCATCATTAATAGTTTTAAATTGGATGGATGCCTGATGATGTTTTAATATCGAAACGTAAAATTTATTATAATATTAGAGGTGAAAAA
>JADFZC010000889.1 GCA_015232735.1 Oligoflexales bacterium
GGACGTGATAATTCATACATTTCCAACCGTTTCCAACAATGTTGACTTTAGAAAATTCCTATAAAGCTCGTCCATTCTGAGCTCCGATCCGGCCTTGGCAAGCTGCTTTTTTCCAACTTTTCCATTGAGTACCAGTCCGATGCCTAATAATCTGCACAAAATATTATGAAAAGGGGTAACTATAAACATTAAAAAAAATGTATCTGATCCTAACTGTGATGTCATGAAGAATGAAAGCAGTTATCCAGCTATTTGTGACCCGGTAAGAGGGATAATCGATAGCTATATGAAAGAGAGAATATTATTTCATTGCTGTGATCGTCATTCCGATTATGGAATTATGGCAATGGCCCTGGACAAGAATGAAACTCTTCTTTTTACATCAGAGGGTGATGGGCGTGTTAACATGTATGACTACAAAAAAATGGCTTTCCTCAATTGCTTCAAGCATGGATTTAATATTAGGGCGATAGCTTTGGCAAATAACGCAAAATTTCTATTCACTGCAGGATATGAAATATATCAGTGGGACATAGAGACTGTCAGCCTTATCTCCTCTTTTAGTAGAACTGAAAAAGATCCCAGGATCATTACCCGATTGGCAATTAAAAAGGATAAAAAATATCTTGCTTATGTGAGCTATGACACAATAAAAATTTGTGATATTGAGTCCCAAAGCTGTATCGCCACCCTTGAAGGACATAGGGGTTGGGTAACTTCCATCGCTTTCGCTCCAAGTGGCAGGGAGATCATAAGCGGAGGCGCTGATCGTTCCATAAAAGTGTGGGACATAGGAAATGCCGAATGCAGGCTGAATATTTCAGAGCATGAGGACGAAGTTACATCAGTGGCAGTGACTCATGATGGCAAATGGATCACTTCGACAAGCCAAGACAAGACAGTCAAAGTTTTCTGTGTCAAAACGGGAAATTATCTAAAGACATTCTACTGTGGTTATGGAGTTGAATCGATCGCAGTCAGCAAGAATTCCCGATTTTTTGTATCTGGCGGCTCGCACGGGCTTAAATTATGGGATTTTGTATCAGAAAAGGAAGTTCGCGATTTTGGTCCCGGGGTAAAAGAAGTCATAATGGAAAAGAGTGGAAAATTCATACTCAGCAGCAGAAAGTACGCCTGTGCCACCGATAACAGACTGGTTCTACGTACAAATATTGAAACAGGAGACTCGGAGCCAATCATTCAAAATCAAGGTGGTTCTGTCCCTTCAATGGCAATTTCTCCGTGCGGGGTTCTTGCAGCTGCAAATAGATTAACCAACGGTATTTCCATTTATAACTTTGAGAAGGAGACAGTTTCCTTCGTCAGTGACCGACACAAAGACAAGGTGAAATCAATGGTATTTTCTCCGGATGGAATAAATCTTATAGCAGGAGCTTGGGATAATGATCTTAGAATATTCGATGCGAAATCATGTAAATGTAAAAAAATTATATCTGGCCATAACTGGTGTGTCCATTCCGTTGCCATTTCAAAAGATCAGAAATACATCGCGTCAGGAAGCTGGGATCGTACTGTAAGACTATATGATGGAAATGGTACATGCATCAATACGTTTCGAGGCTATAGCAATGATGCCGTGTTTGTCGCATTTTCCTATGATTCAAGATGTCTTTTTACCGCTTCACTTGATCGTAAAATTAAAATATGGGATGTTCGCCAAAATCTCTGTATTAAGTCCTATAATATGGATTTTCAGGAAATGATCCAAACCGCCGATGGAAATCATGTCATTGCCCTCAGAGACGATAGAAATGAAAATGTATATGAAATTCAAATTCTCGATATTAAGACCGGTGTCTGTTTGAGAAGTTTTACGACCGGGAAAGGAGATAAGAGTAGTTATGCCACTGCATTGGCTAAGAATAACGAATATATTGCGATCGCAACAAGGCACGGAGAATTTCATTATTCGATAAAAATTCTCGATTTGAAAACAGGAATTCCTGTTTATGACGATTTTAAGCTGCTGGGTAGCCATATATCTTCTATGTTAATAACCTCTGACGGAAAAATAATCACAGGAAGTGACGATCAAACCATAAAGATATTCTCTATCAAGGACCATGTCAT
>JADFZC010000890.1 GCA_015232735.1 Oligoflexales bacterium
TCGTGCATCCGGCCCTTGTAGTGAAAAAAAAAGACCGCCGTCCGAACCAGCTGTTGACAATATTGGCTGATCTGATAAGTAGTTATCTATTATGCAATATTTTTAATATTGTAGGATGGGATCATGGATATACCTCATGAAAAACTGCGGCCTGAAACCCTGGACAATCTTATTGAGCATTTTGTCCTTCGTGAGGGAACCGACTACGGGATGACCGAACATTCAATCAATGAAAAGATTTCCTCTGTCAAAAAGCAGTTGGAAAAAGGGAAAGCAAAAATAACCTATGATATGGATTCAGATAGTTACAACATCATTCCAAGCGATCAATAGACATCATTCACACAAGCAGCATATATAATGAATACAAAAATTGTGGATTAATGAATCAATTGACCATCACGAGTCCTGTTGTATAATTGTCTTTGACGCCCCGGCGTATCAAGACCATTAATTTGAACGAGAGGTTTAACAGATAAAAGATGGCTCAGGCAAACTATACAGAACAGGATATCAGATCTCTGGACTGGAAAGAACATATCCGTATGCGGCCCGGCATGTACATTGGAAAGCTGGGCGACGGGACGGCGCCGGATGACGGCATTTACGTTCTGGTCAAGGAGATTATGGACAATTCCATAGACGAATTTGTCATGGGTGCCGGAAATCTCATCCAGGTCATCGTATCGGAACACCAGGTCAGGGTGCGTGATTACGGAAGGGGCATCCCCCTCGGAAAGCTGATAGACTGCGTATCCAAAATCAATACCGGCGGGAAATACGATTCCGAGGCATTTAAAAAATCGGTGGGGCTCAACGGCGTGGGTGCAAAGGTCGTGAACGCCCTTTCATCCTATTTCAAGGTCCAGTCCTTCCGCGAAGGTGAAACAAAATGGGCGACCTTCAAGGAGGGCGTCCTTTTGAAGAGTTCCCAGGTCCAGAAGGCCGACAAGGAGGACGGCACGGAGGTCAGCTTCATCCCGGACAACAATACATTCAAGAACTACAGGTTCTTCCCGGAATTCCTGGAAAACATGATGTGGAATTATGTTTTTCTCAACAGGGGCCTTACAATCAATTTCAACAACAGGGAATATTTTTCGAAGGACGGCCTTCTGGACCTCCTCAAAAGAAACACCCTGTCGGAAGAGATCCGCTATCCGATAATACATCTTTCGGACAAGGATATAGAAATTGCAGTAACGCACGGCAACCAGTACGGCGAGGAGCACTACTCTTTTGTCAACGGGCAGCATACGACCATGGGAGGCACCCACCAGGCCGCCCTGAGGGAAGGCATTGTGCGGACCCTGAAGGAATTCTATAAAAAAGATTATGACGCCTCCGATATCAGATCCGGCCTGATTGCGGCCATAAGCATAAAAATAGAGGAGCCGATTTTCGAGTCGCAGACAAAGACCAAGCTTGGAAGCCAGCTCACCTCGCCAAAGGGCATATCCATCAGAAGCTGGATCGTGGATTTTCTGAAGGAAAAGATGGACAACTATCTCCACCGCAATCCGGAAACAGCGGATGCCATTCAGAAGAAGATCCTGCAGTCTGAAAAAGAGCGCAAGGAGATGGCGAACATAAAGAGGGTGGCGAGCGATAGGGCAAAGAAGGCAAACCTCTATAACAAAAAATTGAGGGATTGCCGCACGCACCTCAACAGCAAAAGCGACAACAGGCTTGAATCGACTCTTTTCATAACGGAAGGCGACTCGGCAAGCGGTTCGATCACAAAGGCGAGAAACGTGGAAACACAGGCGGTATTCAGCCTCAGGGGCAAGCCCCTGAACACTTTCGGCCTCACAAAAAAGATCGTTTACGAAAACGAGGAATTCAATCTCCTGCAGCATGCGCTCAACATAGAAAACGATATCGATGAACTTCGCTACAACAGAATCGTGATAGCGACCGACGCCGATGTGGACGGACTTCACATCAGGCTTCTCCTCATGACATTTTTCCTGCAGTATTTTCCCGAACTGGTGAAAAACGGCCATGTATATGTCCTTCAGACGCCGCTCTTCAGGATCAGGGACAAGAAAGAGACCATTTACTGCTACAATGAAGAGGAGAGAAGAA
>JADFZC010000891.1 GCA_015232735.1 Oligoflexales bacterium
AAAGATCACCAGGCCGAAACCGGTTCCCCAGCTGGGATATGAAGATCCTGTCATAACCCAAATCATCCCCAATTGCCGTTATTATAGGCACATTATCACCCAGAGATACGACCCTGTATGGTTTTGAGCCGTGAAGTCCCTTTAAAATACCAACCGAAAAATCATTGGCCATATGAGAGGCTGTTGCTGCAGAGCCTCCGTTACCGGCAATAAAAATCGTTTTTTCCAGGTTCCTTGCACACTCTATCGCCTGGAGAAAATCCGACAGTGAATCAAGATCAAGCTTATTCAACAATGTGCAGACATGACTAAAGTAGCTTTTGGTAAATTCTTGAAATGTAACATCTTCATAATATTTATTTTTCATTTTGACCCCCGCTGGTGATGTTATTTCAATTCAATTACTCAATGAAAAACTAAATTTACGCCAAATTCAAATCAAGCATTGTCTTGATGTTATAATACCGATGGTCACTCATCGCATTTGGCAATTTGCCTTCATTAAATGCCCGAGTCAGATCCGCGACAGCGTCCTCAATAGAATACCTTGGGACAAAGCCAATCTCTTTTGCCAGCTTTTCCGATGAGATATGGTAAGATCTTGGATCGTCGCTTTTATGGAATTCAAGCTTGACATCGTCTCCGACGATTTTCTGGGTTTTATGCGCCAACTCAATAACAGTATAATTTGTAGATCCGGAATTATAAATTTTCCCGGAGATCTTCTCTGAAGGTTCCTCCAACATCCGCACATAGAGGTCTGTCATATCCTCTATGTGAATATTCGGACGCTTTTGATCTCCTCCAAATACTTTGATAACCCTATTATGGTATGCATGATTTGTAAGTATATTTACAATTACATCCAGCCTTTGCCTTGGTGAGTAGCCACATACGGTGGCTGGTCTAATAACCGTCCAGCAAAAATCCTTTGGATCATATTCACTTAATATGGTCTCGCACATAGCCTTGTATTTTGAGTAGTCGGTAAGAGGGCTAAGAGACATCTCTTCATGCACATCAGGTTCATTCTTGACACCATAAACACTGGATGACGAAGCATAAATAAATTTTTCAACCCCGCTTTTCCTTGAGATCTCAACCAGTGGTCTGAACGAATCGAGATTAATCGATTTCCCAAGCTCAGGATTAAGATCAAAACTGGGATCATTTGAAATGCAAGCCAAATGGATTACATAATCAGCCTGTGGAATAGTTTTTTGAAGAAGCGGCACATCTCTTATGTCCCCCTTGATAACTGTCAGATGAGATTTTTCAGCATCAATATTATCAAAGACATCTGTTCCATATATCATAAGGTCAAGGACAATGACCTTATACCCTTTTTGAATCAGTTTGGGAACGAGAATAGCGCCGACGTATCCTCCGCCACCTGTAATTAAAACTGTTTTCATTTTTTTTCTCCCGCCAAAAATTCAAAGCCGCTAGCTTAAAGCATCAAACCAAGGCTTGGTTTCACGAAGTATCGAGTCAGGCGTCCAAACAGGCGCCTTTCTCCAGTAATCAATATTTCTTAACATGGCACTTACGCCATCTTCAAAAGACACCTTTGGGGCCCATCCCAGATAACTTTTTATTTTTTTTATGTCCGCAAATGTGCAAGCAGGCTCTCCAGGACGTTTTGGAATATACACTTTCTCAAACGGCCTGCCTTCTGACAGAAGCTCGATCAGCCTGTTGACAGAATAGGTATTTCCACTTCCTATATTGAATATTTCATTCATTAAATTTGAATTCGCACCTTGAAACACCGCCTCAACAACATCTGTGACGAAGGTAAAATCTCTAGTCTGATTTCCATCACCAACAATAGTGTATGGTTTTTCGGCCAGCTTTTGCGCCAGAAATGTCCCAAAAACAGCGCCATATGTTCCCGATGTCCGAGATCTTGGGCCGTATACATTGAAGAATCGAAATGATAGCACCGGGATCTTATATAGCTGTCCCCAATGAAGAACAAGCTCCTCTCCCATTCTTTTTGTCAAGGCATATGGATATTGCGGCCTGATTTCTGCGGTCTCACTTGTAGGATAGGCATCTGGTATCCCATAGCATGAAGAAGAGGCT
>JADFZC010000071.1 GCA_015232735.1 Oligoflexales bacterium
TTACGATGGTCTTGCCGGCGCCGGGGAAGGATGTCACACCTCCCAAAGGGCCAGTGGCAAAACAGATAGGATTGCCGGGCGAATCCCATCTTGTATTGCTGTTTATTTCCTTGAACATCAACCAGAGGTCAAACCCCTTGCCGCCGATCCATAAATCCTTCATCTGCCGGGTTACGGGGTGCTCTGTAATTTCATTATTATCTAAATCGATCCTTAACGTCCTGTTTGCGTAACCCTTTTCGAGCGGAGCGATCCGGAAGCTGAACTCACACAGGATTTCATGTGCATCCAACATCTTTTTAATGCTCTCTTTTGTCATCCACGCGTTCTCCTATTTGCTCTGCCAAAATAATCAATAAATTCATTTAGATATTGATTCCAAAACGAATGCATTTTACAGCAACGGCGCTAAAAACAGCGGTTGATCTCAAAATGATTTGAAGGAGAGTATACTAAGCAAATGAAGCTGCACAAGTTCTTTATTAAATCAGGAATAAGAACCCTGGACATGGTTAACAAAATGGTCTATATGTTAAGCGCAAAAATCAGGTCAACATGATAAAAAGAGAGAATTTTTAAAATGAATGCATTTATTACTTTAACCTTTGTCGGTATAGGAATGTTTCTTGTGTCTTTGATAGCAGGAAACCCGCTGAACCATTCGAGAGGCTTTCGGCTGAGGCGCCTTTTCAACTGGCTGCCCCTGGGCCTTACCTACGCATTCCTCTATATGGGCCGATATAACCTCACGGTATCGAAAAATGCCCTCGGCACTTTGATGCCAAAGGAGGATTTTGGAATAATATTTGCCGCCGGTACAGTCACTTATGCTTTTTCCTGCCTATTCAACGGTCCTCTTACTGACAAGATTGGAGGGAAAAAGGCCATTATAATTGGGGCTGTCGGCAGTGCGCTTATGAATGCGCTCATGGGACTCTTAACATATTTTGTGCTGGTCAAGGGAATGTTCGCAGGAAATATCCTGTTTTTATTTTCACTTTTTTATTCAATAAACATGTATTTTCAAAGCTACGGGGCGATTGCCATCGTCAAGGTCAATGCAAACTGGTTTCACGTGCGGGAAAGGGGATCTTTTGGCGGGATCTTCGGCGCCCTAATAGCCATGGGAATCTACTTTGCTTTCGACTGGGGGGCTTTCATTGTTGAGGCCACGAAAGCCAATATTACAGATGAGCTTGGTTTTTTTCAATCCATGCTGCGAATTGCCCTGATAAGTGATGACCATCCCGCTGTGGATCAAACCTGGTGGGTGTTCCTTATACCATGCCTGATTCTTCTCATTTTTGTCGTCCTCGATATTCTGCTTTTGAAAGACAGACCCGATCAGGCTGGATTTAAGGCATTTGATGCCCAAGACGCATCCTCCGGGGAAGATGAGACGCCTATTCCTCTCTTTGACCTGCTAAAGAGAATTTTAACGAACCGTGTGATTCTTGTGATCGGCGCAATTCAATTCTGCTCCGGGGTTCTGCGCAATGGGATCATGCACTGGTACCCAATCTATTTAAATGAAATGGGAGTTCCAAAAGACTTTCTTTTTAAGCAGCACTGGGGGATCATACTGGCACTGGCCGGTATTTTCGGAGGTGTTCTGGCCGGTCTGATTTCAGATAAAATCTTTGGATCGAGACGTGGCCCCGTGGCGGCACTTCTCTACGCCGTGATGGGTATTTCAATTTTGATGATGGTGTTCTCTCTGAAAGATTACTTCATGCTTGGAGTTATTGTTTCAGTATTGTCAGTGGCCGTAATAGGAATCCACGGAATCCTCGCGGGCACAGCCACAATGGATTTTGGAGGACGCAAGGCTGCAGGGACGGCGGTGGGAATCATCGATGGATTTGTCTATCTGGGAACCGGACTTCAGTCCATATCTCTGGGCTATATCACAACCACAAACTGGAACTATTGGCCTATATTCCTTATGCCTTTTTCACTGTTAGGTTTCTTTCTCGCATTGAAAATCTGGCAGGCGCTTCCTCAGCCGGCAAAAAGGCCCGTCTCCTGCGCAAAGGCTGAGGCATGATGCCTGCTTCTCGTGCTTTAAGCACAAGCGGGAGATGATAACGTATTGTTAACATCCGTATCAGCTTCAAATTTGAACACGCAACAAAATCAGAACATTTCAGAGAACCTGAAAGTTATGCATCAAAGCCATTTTACTGAACTTTCTCAATTTTTTCAGGATGGGCGATTCATACTTTCTGTATTTGTCGTAAACACAGGAACACCATTTTTGTAGTAATTTTACACACTATGTTCCTTCCTGGTTTTATTCATTTTTAATTTCAGATAGTTATGCGGCTTAATTCTGGCATACCCTCTTTGCATTGGAATCCGGCAAGGAAAAGATGAGCCGGGGCAGGCTCAAATTAACAAATTGGAGGGAGATAAAAAAATGAGAATGCATAATACACTGACAGGATTGATTTTTATGGCTATGACGGTCGCAAGCTGCGGACGAAATCAATCAACTTCTGAAGTGAACAACGCAGATCAGGAAACGACTGAAATCAAATCTGCGGCGATCGATGAAAGTAAACTTTACTACAAATATCCGCTAATCACCTTCGAGGGCAGCTTTATGAGTCATGCCGATTATGACTCCGGAACAACGCTCGAAATCGGGGTTGACAATTTTGAGAAAGACAAACCCCTTGTTCTCAAAACCGAATATTCAAATTCAAGAGGCTATCACCGCACCTATACACTTTTTCTCAGCACTGGAAAGATAGGATATGAAGAGGGACAGGCCGGCAACGTCGAGAAAAAAGAACTTAATCCTGCAAGTTCCGACTCAAAAGAGCAAAAGGACTATCTTGATATGCTGGGCACAATGAAGGCTCATGTTGAAAGTATCATCTCCGGCAGCGGTCCGTGGGATCAGCCTCACCCAGAGTTGGAGATTGTTAAGAAGTATCTTGAAAAGGTCATAGATCAGGTTTCAAAAAAATAATTGGTCGCTGGCGCTTTCAGCACCAGCGGACGAGATTCAAGGCATATTATAAGGGCATTTTACAACCACAGACTGATTCCAAAACCAAAGCTGTTGGTGTAGGTTTGAATTTCAGTGAGTATTTTTTTGCCTCCATTTCGTTTGTATGTTTCATAAATCCAGCTGTAGTCAAAAAATAGGGAAACCTGGTTGAATATGAAATAGTTCAGGCCAAGCTTATAATAAAAGCCGTTTCCCATGAAACGTGAACTAAGATCTTCCTGTTGATAATCCATGGTGTTTACATTCAATCCCACTGCACCTTGAATGTTTCCAAAAGCGGAACAAAACAGGATCTGTGCCTCAGGCGATATACGAGATCCGACCAGGCTTTGATACGGACTTGAGGTTGCTGCCATACTTAGTCGCGTGTGGGAAACACTCAACTGCAGAAAGTGCCAAAATTCCACGCCAAGGGTTCCTCTCAGGCCATAGCCGCTCCAGGAATAATCAGTTGTCTGCTCAGCAGTGTCCGTTTCCGAATAGATGCCGGATTCAATTCCTGTCGTCAGGGAGAAGAATATATTGTTGGTTTTTGATTTGGCATCGTTTATTGCTTCATGGGTTTCAGCCAGACATGGAGAATTCAAATTAACCAGGCACAGGTAGAATATGAATCCGTAAATTAGAGGTCTTTTGATAATCCGGCTGATATCAGGAACAAGTATCTTCCCGTTAATTGTCCGGGTGATTTCTTTCCCGATAGAATTCAAAATTTTTTTAAGCTGCGTAATCGCCATACATTTGCTCTGATTATTAACGAATACAACAACCTTTCCAATCAGCCGGTCCAGTTGGTTGAGCCATAAAATTGAAACCCATCCTCTTCATCTCCATCCAACATTTTCCCTATCGTTTATGACAGTCTTAAGGTTATTTTAAAAATTTCGGCTTCTTATCCACCTCATGACTCATCCTTTGAAAATCTACTGGTAGCAACTATCAGTAAACAATCGAAAATATCGGCTATAAAGACAGCAACCCTTAGCATTTTTTTCTATTTTCATTCTTTTTCAATTGATATCAATGGATTATAAAATTATATATGGCAAATATGGAAGCTTGGTTTCAATTAGACAACTTTAGGGTTATTAGAATCAATCCATTTTCAGATCCGTCCAGTCCTTTGATTCTTTTTCAAATTGACGCCTAAAAGCTATACCTCGTCTGCAAATAGGCATCATCCGCATTGCGCATCTTCCCAAAAACCGTTGTATCCTTGCCGTCCAGGAAGTGGTAGCCGATTTTGATCTCGGCGTTGTCAACCGGGTAGTACGAAATATATGGCGTCCAGACTACTGCATAGTTGTCTTTTACATGATCCCAATCGTGAACCTCGCCTACCAGCGTGACTGGTGCAATTTTCAGTTTTTCGTCAAAAACTTTCCATTCCAGGTTCATCATCAGGTAGTCGTTGAGATCCTTCTTGCCACGCTGGAAAAACATTCCGTGGATAAAATTTTTTTATCCATGAGAAAAATATTTACCTCGCTTTTTGCCTGCGATCTATCGTGTATATACTTATACTGCATTAAGGATAATTCCACATAATTTCCGCAAAAACTATCGGGGTATGGTTCGCGGAATATGCTTTTCGACCCGGCCAATATTCAAAACACCTGCAATTTCAGTATTGTGACCCGCTGCCATCCACGTAAAACAGATCGAGGCCGCTTTCTGAATATTTGAAAGCATATGAACATGCGAATTCCGATTCAGATATACCGCAGAATTTCAGACTGTAAGAAGTTTTGGATGAACTCATCGCCTGACCCCTGTTGAATGAGATCTGCGCCAAATCTGTTGAACAGGTTAACCATCTTTGAGCAGTATTCGGAGCAATGATTTGTTCCGGAAGCATATAAATGGAATACCTTACGCTATTCTTTGAAGCGTTGATAACATAAAGAGTCTTGGGACTCATGCAGACTCCGCCCAGAGCATAAAAGGAATTCTCAAGGCATGCGCTTTGAAGGCACTGGCCATCCTCTCTCTTTGAGAAACAGACATTTGAACTGCCGTTTGGACAGGCATCAGCAATGCCGTAGCAAAAAAGTACTGAAACAATAGCAAGTGATCTTTTTAAATTTGTCATCATTGAATTAATCCTTAATAAATTATTAAAAACAGAAAATATCTGTGCATGACATGCTGGTTGCTTGCAAATAACATACCGCTTGCCAGCCTGGTCAATAAGGCTGATTCCAAATCCCTGTTCATATGCAGAAACCATTGCATAATCATTAAGAACTGCATCAAACTAGGATTTTCGATTTTATTGCATATAAAGGTTATCTATGCTTTGACCTGCAATGAATTGATGTACTTTTTTTTGGCCTTTATTATTTTTCCCTGTTCATCATGTCCAGTTTTCTGGAAGAATATTTCCGTCTCTTCCGGCAGTTTGACGCATCCGATGCAGCCGAATTTTTTATTCGACAGAAAAAAATATTTTTTCCCGTGAATAATTTCCCGTTAAATAAAAAAAAGATACCTTCAAAGTCCGCCAAAATGATATTGCGATTTCCATCCACAAAACTCGAATGAAAAAAATTATGGTTCGTCAATTGCTTATTATTCAGCGTTTAAAAGTTTTGAAGTTCACTCAATTTAAGGACCTCATAAAGATTAAATCAATTCTCGTTTTTGGGACAAATTATGGAGATATTTATCATGAGAAACAAAATCGTGTCATTGGCACTCGCTTTTTTATCAATGACGGCAATGAAAAGCTACGCCGCATGCTGGAACAATATAAAAGACTGTATTCCGAAACCAAAGCCGGAAGTCGTAAACAAGCGCACCCCCCGCGCTCCTTCAGGAGGTCCATCATCCTTTCCCCAAGCACAGTTGGGAGAGAATTGCGGAGGAGACATAGGACCGATAAATTGCGCCCCAGGTCTTGTTTGTCAGGGAGCAATTTTTGGGAGCTATGGAAAATGTGTATATCCATCGTCAGCGAACGTTAATGAAAATTCCGGCTCGTGGACTCAAACACATGATTCGCTGCGGGCAAAACACGGTTCTCACGGGCTTTCCTGGAACCCTGATATTGCAGAACATGCAAGGGCATGGGCAAATATGGTTGCAGTCTGCCAGAATACCACAATTCACAGCATGGATGGGCTATATGCACAAAACATAGCTTATGGCTATGACAACGAAGTCGATGCTACAAATGCATGGTATAGTGAGATTTCCTCGTACAATTTCAACACGCATGCAAGTACCGGAGGGGAAGTCGGACATTTTGAGAATGTTGTCTGGAACGACACAGTCGGTTTTGGATGTGCCACAGCAAACGTGCCGCAGCCCTGTCAGGTCTGTGCTGCAGACCCGAATGGAATAACACGGTGTATTTCAGTAAGAAACAAAGTTTTTGTTTGTGATTATCAGTGGGGAAGCGAATCTTTTACCTACAACAACTCACCTGACAAAGTAAAAAACGTGAAACCGCTTGGCACAGGCATGGGGCTTACAGCCGGTTTCGGTTATCAGAGAATTGACGGATGGGACATCCCCGGATATGACATGTACTGCAGGGCCTATGACCGAAGTTTCAACCTTGGCAGCTGCCAGGCCATGTGCAATAGCGACAGCCGCTGTACGGCATTCAACCACGTTACAGGCAACCCAAACTGGACATATTCGAATGGCGAAGGATGCTGTACCAAATCATTTCCCTCCAATGTGCAAATGATTCCTGCCAGAAATATCATATTTTATCGAAAAGTGTATTATTGAAAAAGCATAAACGAAAGATGCGTCTCGCCCAAAGCTAAGCCTTACTACATTCGACTTATGCATGATTCATCAAGTTTAAGGAAACCTCGTCCATCAGAGCGAGGTCGTTCAAACTAACCAAAATCAGGAGAGGTTTAAAGCCTCTCTGATTCGGCACCCGGTCCTTCAGGGCGAGGTTTACCGAGCATCTCCGGTAAATCCATGGCATATGATTATTCTATAAAAACAGCCTGTTGGGCAGAGCAACACCAGCCACACCGCACTTTTTCCGGGGGGCCGCGGCAGACAGCAATATTTCCTTAATAAAATTGAAAGATTATCTATACAGAGACTCTAACTTTTCAAGTGATGATTTGACCTCTGTGCATTTATATGAAAAAGCGGCAATAAAGAAAACTTATGGCTAACCCAGGCTGAAAAAAAGGCTTTTCAGGCATATCATGCAATTTAAAGTCTCTGGCGTGACTTTTGCAGAGCTTCTACCAGTGATCCATTCGACTAAAAACGAAAAAATAATTTATTTCCAATACAGGAGAAAACACGGAGGCAACACTTATGATTAAAAAATTTCTCTATTTTTTTATTTTCATATTTTCCTTTTTTCTCATCCTGCTCTGTTCATGTGAGTCTGAAGAGGTTGCCAATTTACGGACGGGAGAGGGCACATCGCGCACCCTTTCAAAGAAAAAATCAAAAGGCACTGTTCAGAATGATGAAGTGAAATATCCAGACGAAACCATCGATGGTTCAATAGATGAGGCCGCAATTTCAGCCGGAGATGAGATGCTCGAAAAAAAAAGATCGGCAAGAGGCGAAATCACAAAAAACAGCAAGGATGCAAAGGGTGATGCCGACGAAAAGGCAGATACAGGTCCATCCGACAATTCGAAAAATGAAGGCGTGGCAAAAAGATCCCAAAATAAAACAGCTGCTAATAATTCAAAGGAGCCCGCTGTCTCGGAAAATGAGGTCGAGGTAAGCGGTACGGTCAAAAGGGCCATCGGTATCCGGGATGGCGGTGATGGCCGCGGAACACTTTGCGTCTATATAACCAATTTATGCCCGACACGGGATAATCTTACATCAATTCAGATTTTCGGCACGCCGATTCAAATTTCCAACGCCGACTTGTCCTCGGACGCAAGTGAAATACCCTTCTCAATTCCCATCAGAAACAACCTGCTGAACAACACCTACGTGATATCCGCCTCGCTTCTTGAAGATGGAAGAATCTGCGGAAAAACCTACTACCGTGGAGATCTAATCACATTTGGGATGAGCGGATGCCCAAGGTTCAATTTCAAGGAAGGTACAAGCGTCACAGGAATATCAGTGTTCCTTAACGATTTTGTGATTCAAAATTATGGTGGTTAATGCTTTCCAGAAAAATAATTCGGGGTAAAAAGGTCCTGTTATTGGGGAGGACAAGGATGAGGAGGAAAAAATACCGGAGTTTATTGAACATAAATGAGGATATTTTTTCTGACTTTAGACGCCATCATCGCCGATAACAGGGCCTTTTTACCCCGAATTATTTTTCTGGAAAGCTATGGTCAAGATCAAAAACCCCTGCCAACCACGGTAAAATGGACCGTATCGAGGGTCTGCCCATTTTTATTCCGAAGCGAAAGGCGGTATTTTCCAGGTTTTTGAACCGCCATTCCTTTCTTCTGGTCTATAACCGTGCTGTCATCCAAATACCAGATCAATGAAGGGCTGAGCGGTCTTGACGACGGAAATATCCTTTGCCTTTCTTTAGGAATATCAGGGTCTATGGCTATCACGGTTCCATCAGGCGGATACACAATTTTTGCCCTTTGCGCCATGTCCTCGATTGAAAGAGGCTGTAATCTGCCATTCGGCTCAGTCCCTTTCAAAAACAGTTCGCCATTGACCGATACAACGCCGTCCGGCACTGATGGTCTCCTGTTTTGTCCCTTCTCATGAAGCTTTTTCATGATTTCAGCCCAGGCCGGGGCCGCACCCGTGACTCCGCTGACGTTCCACATCGGTTTTCCATCAGCATTTCCAACCCATACGCCTACAGTATATCTTTCGCTGTAACCTACGCAAAAATTATCCCTCATATCCTTGCTTGTCCCGGTTTTTACAGCGCTCCAAAAACTTGATGAAAGCGGGCTTTCAAGTCCAAACGTGATACTCCTGCTCTCCCTGTCCGAAAGGATGTCCGAAATGATATGCGCTGTAGATGCTGAAAATACAGCCTTGCCGCCTTCCTCATCATTAATTCCCGGTTTTAGTCGTATCTGCTTGAAGACGCCATGGTTTGCAAGCACCAGATAAGCCCTTGAAAGTTCCCACAGAGAGAAATCCACTGAACCAAGCGCCAGCGAAAGCCCATAGTATTCCCCTTCAGCCAGCCCGCCAAACCCCAATTCGGCAAGCTTCCTGACGAAAGGGTCCAAACCAACCATCTTCAGGGTTTTTACAGCGGGAATGTTCAGCGAGGATGCCAGGGCATTTCTAAGCGTGACTTTTCCATGAAAGGCGTTATCATAGTTTCTGGGCCTGTAAATACCGCTGAAAACAGGAATATCGATTGAAGAATCCTCTATCAGGGAAGCGGCGGTCAAATAGCGCGATTCTATCGCCATCGCATATAGGAATGGCTTCAAAGTCGATCCCATCTGCCTTCTGGCTCTTACAAGATCCACATAGCTGTCCGGATTTCCCCCTATGTAGGAAAGAACCTCACCGCTTTTATTTTCAATCACGATAGCCGCAGCGTCATGTGCATTCTGCGATTTTATCGAGATGAGCTGCTTTTCAAGCGCCTCCTTGACAAACAGCTGGATGCCTCTGTCCAGCGTCGTTTTTACCTCTCTGTTTTTTAAAAGATATGCGGCCACATGGGGCGCATCGATTATCCTCTGCCTGATATTGGAAGGGCCAAGGCCGTTCTTTCTTATGATTTTGTCTATCTCTTCGCAGTCAAAGCTATTTTTTAAAGATTTTGACAGAACGCAGGCCCTTTTTGATACAAGGGAGGG
>JADFZC010000892.1 GCA_015232735.1 Oligoflexales bacterium
ATCGAAAGATGTAACGTATATGGACATAGAAATCTATGGCGAAAATAATGGGCTGTGTGCAATATTCAAAAGGCTTGCATTAAAGCGGATCAGATCGAAGGAACTGATAACGGATCTGGCAAAAGCCGGTATGCCTGAAAAACTGGAATCTATCAATATCGCTGAAACGTCAGGTCAAAAGACCAGTATTGACGACGACAGAAAAAGTACTTCGACTTTCGAAAAGCATGTAATAAGGCATAAACCTCTGCAAACTCTGATTCAGGAGGATTTGCAGAGGATGATTTCGGATATTATAAAAAAAGTTCCAACCGATATCAGTCTTACACGCGGCTTTTATGACCAGGGGCTTGATTCAGGTCAATTGCTTCTTTTGGTCCAGCACCTTGAAAAAAAGATAAAAAAACAGCTGTATCCAACGCTGCTGTTTGAGTACACAAACATTCTGGAGCTCTCTGAATATCTTCTGAAAAATCATTCCGAGGCATTTGGAGCCATGCTTGAGACCGAAGATGATACGAAAGTTGAAACAAAAAGTGAAAGCAGTGCACAGGCGAACAGGGAGCATTTGGGGATCATAAGGAAAGTCGCAACGGATATGGATATTGCAGTAATAGGGCTTTCAGGAAGATATCCCGGGGCGAAAAATCTGAATGAATTTTGGGAGGTATTAAAAAACGGCCTGGATTGTATCACTGAAGTGCCAGGAGAGAGGTGGGACTATCGTCAATATTTCAATGCGGACAAGGAGAGCGTTGGAACCACCTACAGCAAATGGGGCGGGTTTATCCACGATGTAGACAAGTTTGACGCCAGGTTTTTCAATATTTCGCCGCGCGAGGCTGAACTGATGGACCCGCAGGAGAGGCTGTTCCTGGAGACCGTCTGGGAAACGATCGAAGACTCAGGCTATACAAGAAGGGAACTGGGAAAGCATAAGACTAAGACAGGCGTCTTTGTCGGAGTCATGTGGGGACAGTATCAGTTATTTGAGTCAAGAGTGGAAAACGGCTCCATAACGCCTGTCTCAACCTATGCGTCTATAGCAAACAGGGTATCCTACTGCCTCGACCTGAAAGGGCCGAGCATGGCAATAGATACAATGTGTTCCTCTTCGCTGACTGCAATCCATCTTGCCTGTCAAAGCCTGTACAGGGGAGAGTGCGGGTATGCAATTGCCGGTGGTGTCAACGTCACGATACATCCAAACAAGTATCTTTTTTTAAGCAACCAGAAATTTGCCTCCACTGATGGGCGATGCCGCAGCTTCGGAGAAGGCGGTGACGGATATGTTCCGGGAGAAGGAGTAGGTGCAGTCGTCTTGAAACCGTTGAAAGAGGCTGTTGAGGACAGGGACCACATATACGGCGTTATCAAGGGGAGCGTTCTTAACCATGGAGGAAAATCAAGCGGTTACTCGGTTCCAAATCCAAACGCCCAGTCCGGTTTGATATCGGAGGCGCTGAGGATGGCCAATATCGACGCCAGAACCATAAGCTATGTAGAGGCACACGGTACCGGCACGGCACTTGGCGATCCGATTGAGTTCAAGGGGCTGGTCAAATCCTTTGAGGAATATACGGGAGACAAAGGCTTCTGCTCCATAGGTTCGGTAAAATCAAACATAGGGCACCTTGAATCAGCCGCCGGAATCGCAGGAGTTACCAAGGTTCTTCTTCAAATGAAGCATCGAAAGCTCGTTCCATCGATTCACTCTGAAAAATTAAACCCTGTTATTGATTTCGAATCATCGCCGTTTTACGTGCAGAGAAAGTTTGAAGAGTGGAAAAGGCCGATAATCCTGGAAAGTGGCACTATGAAAACAGTGCAAAGAAGAGCGGGTATAAGCTCGTTTGGCGCAGGGGGATCAAATGCACATATTTTGATTGAAGAATACATAGATGAAAATATGAAGACAGAGGGGCAAAATGTACCGGGTTTGATGATTTTTTCCGCAAAAAGCCGCGAAAAACTAATTGAATACGCAAGGCGAATGGTTCACCATTTGGAAAAATATGACAAAGAATACTCAACTATTGATATGGCCTTCACTCTTCAGGCCGGCAGGGAAGAGATGGAGGAGC
>JADFZC010000893.1 GCA_015232735.1 Oligoflexales bacterium
GATTGCAAAAAAATCCGAAGACAGGCGTTCGCCGGCATCGAACTGATAGTCGCTGGAATCAAGCCAGGCTTTTTTCGCGGCGCTTTTCAGTTCGTCAGTTTTTGCGGACAGGGTCAATTCTCGTATTTTTTCGATGGGAGGCATGAGTCTTGCCATGTAGCCTTTTTCAAAAAGACCCGAGGAAGTCAGGATTAGCGCGGCCATTTCGGCCTCATTCTCCACGGCTTTGAGCAGTCCTTCGGTGACCAGAATCATGCGGCCTGGAAGGGGGATGAGATCGCCACGCTCTTTCCGGCTGATAACGATTCTCAAGGGCGAAAAACCGCAGCCCGAGGCCAGTGAAAGCGAAAGGGTATTGAGGTAGGCCTCCGGCGCAAGGCCTTCATCGGTAATTCTGGGCGGAAATTCCGCGAGCGCTTCCTTTAAGACAAGGCGCCCGAAGACAGTTCCGACAAGATAGTCATCAGGAGCAGGTCCTTTCCAGGTTTTTCTTTTTCTGGCTATTGATTTTTTTCTGACCTTGGCCTGTATGACTTCATCCGGAGGCGTTATGAAACCAAGGTCCGTGCCACTTATGATTTTGGTTGCCTGTTTTGCAGCTTCAGATGGTGCTTCAGTGGTTCCCTGTGTTGCAGCAGCGGGTGTTGTTGCTGCCTGTTTGTTTTCAGGTTTTTTTGTTGCCTTGTCTTCTGAAAAGCCTTTCTCCTGGGAAAACATTAAAAGGATTGCCGCAATTGAAAGCAAGGGAAATGATGCTGCAAGGAATCGTCTAGCGGGTGACATTCTGGAACCCCTTGTCTTTAAGGAAAGCTTTAAGGTCGTTTTCAGTTATTACAAGCGACATGACCGAATTAAGATAACCCGTGATTTCATCCGGTTTTTCGCGCACGGAGGTAGAGGGCCGGTCACTTGCTGTAGAGGCTTTATTTTCTGCGTTTTTTCCGCCCCATATGCCGGCTTTTTGTTCAAACCACGCGACAGAGAGGTCGAAAGGGAATGTGGGCATGAAGAGAGGGTCTTTTCTGGGGCATTTTTCAAGCAGGCGGCTATATACCCAGCCGTGTTTGAATTTGAACCACTGTCCATAAGATGCGGTAGGGGTCTCGCATTTGTCGTTCACGTTCGAGGCGATCTTGCTTACAGGGCTTTTGAAGGATGGTTTTTCGTGAAACCACGGATACAGCTCTGTATTGAGGCACAGCACCGCCGTGAGAACAAGCTTGTTTGCAATATTTGCTATAGGTTTTGTCGGTTTTGTCATTTTTTTTTCTGTCTATGGCTGATTCTAGCAAAACGGCAACCCTTCCACAACTGGTTTGATTTTTTAAAAACTCATTTATATTGATAAAACCCATCCATTTTATCCCCCAAAAATGTAATTTTATATTCGTCTTATCCCCCAAAAATGTAAATAAATTATTGCAATTGCATGAAATTATAGTATATATTATTAATAATGCTTGTTCGACATATTGATGACAAATTAGACGACTGGTGGGAGTTGCCGTCGCGGAGCCCTTTGTTGATTTTTGGGCCAAGGCAGGTTGGGAAATCCACACTTGCCAGGGAATATGCAAAAAAGAAGGCTCAGATTAATAACGGCAGGGTAATAGAAATAAATTTTTTTGAAGATAATAAAAATAAGATGGGTATTGGTGGAAGATATGCGGGAATTTTCAATTCAAGCCTGAATCCGAGTGAGATTCTGAACAGAATCAGCATATTAAAGGGAGAAGACATTGACGTTTCTAAAGATATTCTTCTGCTTGATGAGATACAGGATTGCATCAGTGCCTATGAGTCACTGAAAAATTTCAAAGAGGTTTTTCCTGGTTTTCCCGTGATGGCTTCCGGGAGCTACTTGCAGTTGTTCTTGGAGACTGGGGAAAATATCCGGCATTCAGTAGGTTGTACCTCTGAGATATACCTTCATCCGCTGACTTTCAGCGAATTTCTGCATAATCTCAACGTGCCGCTGTTTGAGGCTTATAAAAAAATTAGTCGGCCCGATACCGTCATTGATGAGACGGCCCACATAAAATTTATTGAAGCATTTGAGCAGTATCTGTTCACAGGTGGAATGC